>NZ_JBFAGS010000017.1:0-486 GCF_040653835.1 Micromonospora sp. NPDC050980
CTCCTCACCGCCGCCCACGCCGCCCACGACACCGGCCTCCGCTGCTGGGCCTTCACCGGCCCCGCCCCCAACCCCCTCGCCGACCTCTGCCACGACGCGCTGGCCGTGCCGTCGGACGACAGCCAGGTCGTGCAGGAGCTGCACCTGGTCTCCACGCACCTGCTCTGCGAGTACGTCGACCAGGCGCTGCCGCTGGTCCGGCAACTCCCCCGGTCGCCGTGGCGGGCCCCGGCGACGCGCCCCGCCCCGTCGCCGTACCTGGCCGACCCCGCGGAGCCACCCCTGCTCCGGCCGGCCCGCACCGCCCGGCCGGCCGAGGAGGGGCGGGACCGGGGCGGCCTGGTGCTGGCCACGATCGACGGCGTCGTGCCGGCCGGCGCCGACGGCCCCGGCCCCAACGGGCACCGGCCCAACGGCCGCGGGCCGGAGGGCCCCCACCGCGGCGGCGACGGCACGGGCCGGGTCGACCCGTGAGCGCGAGGAGCG
>NZ_JBFAGS010000017.1:585-35604 GCF_040653835.1 Micromonospora sp. NPDC050980
GCAGCGAAGCGGAGCCCCGCAGTCGCGAACGAAAGGCTGGCACCCGTGAGCGCGAGGAGCGCAGCGAAGCGGAGCCCCGCAGTCGCGAACGAAAGGCTGGCACCCGTGAGCGCGAGGAGCGCAGCGAAGCGGAGCCCCGCAGTCGCGAACGAAAGGTCGGTACCCGTGAGCGCGCCGAACAGGAGCGGTCCGCTGGTGGTGGTCGGCGACGCGCTGCTGGACCGTGACGTCACGGGCACGGTCAGCCGGCTCTGCCCGGACGCCCCGGTGCCGGTGCTCGACGAGCGCACCGCGACCGACCGCCCCGGTGGCGCCGGCCTGGCCGCCCTGCTCGCGGTCGCGCAGCACGACGAGGTCGCGCTGGTCACCGCGCTCGCCGACGACGCCGGCGGGGCCCGCCTGGCCGAACTGCTGGCCGGGGCGGGGGTGGCCGTCTATCCGATGCGCCTGCCCGGCGCCACCGCGGAGAAGATCCGGTTGCGAACCGGCGGGCAGACACTGCTGCGGCTCGACCGGGGCGGCGAGCCCCGGCTTGCGGGGGAGCCGCCGGAGGCGGTGCGGGAGCTGCTGGGCCGGGCCCGGGCGATCCTGGCCAGCGACTACGGCCGGGGGTTGCTGCGTCAGCCCACGCTGCGTGCCGCGCTGGCCGACGCGAGCGCCCCGGTCGTCTGGGACCCGCACCCGCGCGGCCCGGCCGCGGTGCCGGGAACCCGGTTGGCCACCCCCAACCTCGACGAGCTGCGCCGGCTCACCGGTGACGCGCTCGGCGGCGCGGCGCTCGACGCGACCAGCCGCGCCGCCGGTGAGCTGCGCCGCCGGTGGCGGGTCGACGCGGTCGCGGTGACCACGGGCCCCGACGGCGCGATCCTCTGCCGGGCCGGCGGCGCCCCGCTGGTGCTGCCGCCGCCGGCCGTCCCGGACCATGTCGAGGACACCTGCGGCGCCGGTGACCGGTTCGCCGCCGCCGCGGCGCTGGCGCTGGGGGACGGGGCGTCGGTGGCGGACGCGGTCCGGGCCGCGGTCGAGGCGGCCTCGGCGTACGTGGCGGCCGGCGGTGCGGCGGGGCTGCACCGGAACCCGGAGTCGGCCGCCCCGCCGCTCTCGGCGCGTACCGCCGACGAGCTGGCGGCGACCGTGCGCGCCCGCGGCGGCACCGTGGTCGCCACCGGCGGCTGCTTCGACATCCTACACGCCGGGCACCTGGCCACCCTGCAGGCGGCCCGTCGCCTCGGTGACTGCCTGATCGTCTGCCTCAACTCCGACCGCAGCGTCCGGGCCCTTAAGGGGCCGGAGCGTCCGGTCAACCCGGCCGACGACCGGGCCCGGCTGCTGGCCGCGCTGGACTGCGTCGACGCCGTGACGGTCTTCGACGAGTCCACCCCGCACCAGGTGCTGGCGCGGCTGCGCCCGGACGTCTGGGTCAAGGGCGGCGACTACGGCGAGGTGGAGTTGCCCGAGGCGGACGTGGTCCGCCGGTGGGGCGGACGGGTGGTCACCGTCCCGTATCTGGCCGGCCGGTCGACCACCGGCATCATCTCGGCCGCGAGCCAACGCGGCCGACACCTCCTGGAGGGAGTCGTATGACCAGGGATCTGACCGACCGGGCCGTCCTCGTCACCGGCGGGTCGAGCGGGCTCGGCGCGGCGGTGGTGGCCGCGGTGGCCAAGGCCGGTGGCCGGCCGTACGTGCTGGACCGCCGCGCGCCGGCCGACGGGGTGCCCTGGGCGGAGTGCGACCTGGCGGACACCCGCGCCGCCGAGGCGGCGACCCGCCGGCTCGCCGAACAGGCCGGCGGCCTGGCCGGCGTGGTGACCGCGGCCGGCATGGACGTGCCCGGCCGGCTGGCCGACGTGGACGGCGCCACCTGGGACCGGATCGTCGCGGTCAACCTGCTCGGCACCGCCGCGGTGGTCCGGGCCGCCCTGCCGGAGCTGGAGCGGTCGCACGGGACGGTGGTGACGGTGTCGTCGACGCTGGGCGTGAAGGCGGTCAGCGACGCGACCGCCTACTGCGCGGCGAAGTTCGGGGTGGTCGGGTTCACCCGGGCGCTCGCGGCGGAGCTGGCCGGCCGGGTCGGCGTGACGTTGCTGGTCCCGGGTGGGATGCGGACCGCGTTCTTCGACGAGCGCGACGAGCGGTACAAGCCGGGCCCGGACGCGATCCTCAACGACCCGGCCGACACCGCCGGGGCGGTCATGTTCGCGCTCTCCCAGCCGCCCGGCTGCGCCGTGCGGGAGCTGGTGGTCTGCGCCGAGCAGGAGTCGTCGTACCCGTGATCCTCGTGCTGCGGGCGCTCGGCGTCGGTGACCTCGCGGCCGGGGTGCCGGCGCTGCGCGCGCTGCGCGCCGCGTACCCCGGTGTGGAGCTGGCGCTTGTCGCGCCGCGCTGGCTGGGCCCGCTCGTCGATCTGGTCGGCGGCGTGGACCGGCAGGTCCACGCGGACGGGCTGGGTCACCTCCGGTGGTCCGGCCCGCCGCCGGAGCTGGCGGTGAACCTGCACGGCCGGGGCCCGCAGTCGCACCGGATGTTGACCGCGTTGCGGCCGGGCCGGCTGCTGGCGTTCGCGAACCCCGCGGCCGGGGCGCCGGACGGGCCGCCGTGGCGGGCCGAGGAGCACGAGGTGGACCGCTGGTGCCGGATGCTGGCCTGGTACGGCATCCCGGCGGACCGCGCCGACCTGGGGCTGCGCCGCCCCGATCCGGGCGCGCTGCCGGTCGGCGTCACGATCGTGCACCCGGGGGCGAAGGCGGCGGCACGCCGCTGGCCGGTGCCCCGGTTCGCGGCGGTGGCCCGGGAGCTGGCCGGGCGGGGACACCGGGTGGTGGTCACCGGCGGCCCGGACGAGCGGGACCTCGCCCTGGCGGTGGCCGGCGCGGCCGGCCTGCCGGCGGACGCGGTGCTGGCCGGGCGGACCGACGTGGGTGAACTGGCCACGCTTGTCGCGCACGCCCGGCTGGTGCTGTGCGGCGACACCGGGATCGGGCACCTGGCCACCGCCTACGCCACCGCGTCGGTGTTGCTGTTCGGGCCGGTGCCGCCGGCGTGGTGGGGGCCGCCGCCGGGCCGGCCGTGGCACGAGGCGCTCTGGGCCGGGCCGCTGCCGGCGCCCGCCGGTGACGGTCCGCACCCGGCGCTGGCCGCGCTGGACGTGCCGGCCGTGCTGGCCGCGGTGGACCGGGTGGCGGCGGCCACCCGGCCGGCGCCGGAGCAGCGGGTCCGGTCACCGCTTGCTACCCGCCGGTAGCTACGCTGGGCCGGTGAGTGGTGAGTACGCGCAGGAGTACGTGGACGTCGACGGCGCGCGGATCGGCGTGCAGATCCACCCGGAACCGGACGGACCGCCCGGTGCGCCGGTGGTGCTGATCTGGCCGGCCATGGGCGTCCGCGCCCGCTACTACCGGCCGTTCGCCGCCGCGCTGCGCGATGCCGGGCTCGCGGTGATCGTGGCGGACCTGCGCGGCACCGGGGAGAGCAGCCCCGCGCCGGCCCGCGCCTGCCGGTACGGCTACGCCGAACTGGCCGCCGACGTGGGCGCGGTGCTGGACGCGCTCAAGCCCCGGCTGGACGGGCGCGTCCGGGTGCTGCTCGGGCACTCCCTCGGCGGCCAGGTCGCGGTGCTGCACCAGGCGCTGCACGACGCCGGCCGGGTGGACGGGCTGGCGCTGGTGGCCGTGGGCCTGCCCTGGTGGCGGCGCTATCCGGGGCGGCGCGGCTGGGGTGTGCTGCCGTACACCCAGGGCATCGCGGCGGTGGCCCGGCTGCTCGGCGTCTGGCCCGGCTGGGGCTTCGGCGGCCGGCAGGCCCGCGGCGTGATCCGCGACTGGGCGCACACCGCCCGCACCGGGCGGTTCCCGGCGCTCGACGGGGTCGACACGGAGGCTGCCGTGCGGCGGATCCGGACGCCGGTGCTCGCGGTCAGCGTCGACGACGACCAGTACACGCCGCACGAGACGCTGGACCACCTCTGCGGCAAGCTGGCCGCCGCGCCGGTGACCCGGCACCGCTACACCGCCGCCGAGGCCGGCGGCGCGTTGGACCACTTCACCTGGGTCCGCGCCGGCGTGCCGCTGGCCGCCCGGGTGGCCGCGTTCGCGGATTCGCTGCCGTCGCGCGTTTCGGGGGCGTGAGCGCGCCGAGGACGGGTATGCCGCACCGCCCGAACACGGCGGAGGGGGATCAGATGTCCGAACGGCACACCGCGTTGCGCTCGATGCACGACCTGGGCCTGGCGGCCTGGTTCGGCGGCTCACTGATGGGGGCGCTCGGCGTCAACGGCGCGGCGGCAAGAATCGACGACACGACCCAACGGCTGCCGGTGGCGTCGGCCGGCTGGGCCCGGTGGACCCCGGTGAACGCGGCGGCGATCGGCGCGCACCTGGCCGGCGCGGTCGGCGAGCTGGTCACCGAGAGCCCGCGGATGGCCCGGCAGGCCGGCGTCGGCAAGGCGAGCGCGGTCAAGACCGTGCTGACCGTCGGCGCGCTGGCGGTGACCGGCTACAGCAAGCTCGTCGGCATGCGGCTGGAGAAGGCGGGCGGGTCGCCCGTCGAGGGCACCACCGAGCCCCACCACCACACGCCGGCGAACGTCGCCGCCAGTCAGCGGCAGATGAAGATGCTCCAGTGGGCGATCCCGGCGCTGACCGGGGCGCTGGTCGTGGTGACGGCGTACATGGGTGAACAGCAGAAGCCGAACCAGGTGTTCCGCGGGATGCTGGACCGCGCCGGGGGGCTGATGTCCGCGCCGAAGACGGTCGGCAAGGTGGCCGCCATGGGCGCGGCCAAGCGCCACCTCGTCGGCGCCGGCCGCTGAGCCACCGCGCGGCCGGCGATCCACATCGATGTGGATCGCCGGCCGCGCGGTGCCCGCTCGGGCGCCCCCGCCCGCCTCAGGAGCCGGTGCCGTCCTCCCCCGGGCGGCCCGGCGCGGCCTGCTCGTTCGCCGGCACCGGCGGGCCGGACACCGGATGCCCGGTGTCGTCCACCACGCCCGGGGCCATGCTGCCGCCGTGCGCCTCCTCGGCCTCCCGGGTGGCCCGGAAATCCCGGTCCTCCGGGGCCGTCGCGTCCCGTCGCTCGTCCACGTCTTCCCCCCCTCGCCGTCGTGCCCGGGCGGTACCCGCGGGGCCGGCGGGAAAACCTCAGGCAGGCGCCGCGGCGGGCACCACGCCGAGCAGGGCGGCGAGGCGGGCGGCGTCGCGCTGGGCCTGGTCGCCGCAGCAGTTGTTCATCAGCACGTGCAGCTCGGCGCACCCGTCGGCCAGCTCGCGCAGCAGCACCGACCAGTGCCGCAGCTCCCGGTCGCCGTAGGCGTAGCGGAACCGCTCCCGCTTGTCGCCGCTCTCCCACGCCTCGCTGTGGCCGTGGAACCGGACCACGGCCAGGTCGGTGGTGGCGACCAGGATCGGCGGCACCGAGGAGACGTGCCCCTGCGGCATGTCCACGCAGCCGTAGCCGAGCCCGTGCTCGCGCAGGAACGTCACGGTGTCGACCACCGCGTCCTCGGCGAACCAGGAGGAGTGTCGCAGCTCGACGGTGACCGGGTGGGGCCGGCACCGCGCGGCGGCGGCCAGGATCCGCCGCCGGGCCGCGTCGCCGCGGGCCAGCCAGGGCGGGAACTGCAACAGCACCGCGCCGAGCCGGTCGGCCGCCGCGAGCGGCGCCAGCGCCGCGTGGAACCGGTCCCACATCTCGTCGTACGCCCCGGCGGGCAGGTCGCGCCACCGGATCCGGCTCGGCCCGGCCGCCGGCCGCAGGTCCTTCGGCAGCGCCTCGACCGGGGTGTGGTGGCCGGTGAACAACCGGAACGCCTTGACGTCGAAGGTGAACCCGGGCGGGGTGGCGTCCGCCCAGGCCGTCGTGGTCTCCACCGCCGGCACCGCGTAGTACGAGGTGTCCACCTCGACCAGTCCGAAGTGCTCGGCGTACCAGCCCAGCCGGCCGGCCGGGGTGTTGGCCGCGCGCGGGTACCAGCCGGAGCGGACCAGCATCTGGTCGGCCCACGAGGACGTGCCCACCTTGATGACACCCATGTCATTCAGTTCACCGCGAACCGCACCACCCGGCAACCCGAGCCCCGCTCCGCCGTCACAGGTCTGCACGGGCGAAGATGCTCCGGTGTGTGACGCCGGAGCAGGTGACGGCGCTGAGGTCACGAGATGGACGCACCCCGCCTGGACCAGGAAACCGTCGAACGCCTGCTCGACGGCTCCCCCCTCGACGCCTCCGGCGCCCCGGGGGCGTTGCTCCGATGCCTCGACGCGGTGCGCGTGGGTCCCCGGTCCGGGGAACTCGACGGCGAGGCGACCGCCGTCGCGGAGTTCCGGGCGGCCCGGGCTTCGGTGCCCGCCGGGCGGAGCGCCCGCGTCGCCGGCCGGCAACCTGCGCGCGGTCCCGCCCGCCGGCCGCCCACCCGCGTCGGCGACGACTCGGGCGACCGCCCCGCCCGCCGGTTCGCCACGCTGCTCGGCGCCAAGCTCGCCGTCGCCGCCCTGGCCGCGACGCTCAGCGGTGGCGTGGCGCTGGCCGCCGCGACCGGCAACCTGCCCGGGACCGGCCGGAACTCCGCGCCGGTGCCGGACCGCATCATCGCTACCGTCCCGGCCACGACCCGGTCGGCGTCCACGGGCCAGCCGACCCGTCCGGCCACCGGCCCGACCGCCGGGCTGCCCGACCTGTCGTCGGCGGCCGGGCTCTGCACCGCCTACCGGGCCGTCGGCGAGGTCGAGCGGGGCCGCGCGCTGGACGCGCCGGCCTTCGCCGGCCTGGTCGCCGCCGCCGGCGGCCCGGATCGGGTGCCCGACTACTGCGCCGGGCTGCTCGACCGCACCGGCCCGCCGGGAGCCGGGACACCGGGGGCCGGACCGCCGTCGGGGGCGGGTCCGACCGACCGTTCGACCGGCCCGCCCGGCGGGCCGCCGAACCCGGGCGTCCCCACCCCGGGCACCGGCGGGCCGCCGTCCGGCACCGCCGCCCCCGCGTCCGGCGCCGCCCAGACGCCCGGCGGCGCCACCCCCGGTGCTCCGCGATCGCCGGCCGGTCGCGGCTCCGGTCCGGCCCGGCCGGCGACGGGCGGCGTTCCCGAGCCGGGCCGGCCGCCGACCGGCTGGTAACTTGCGCCGATGACCCCCCGGCGTCGCCGACCGGCGATCCTCCTCCGCCTGGCCGTGGTGCTCGGCGTGGTGGCCGGCATCGTGCTCACCGCGCTCGGCCCGGCCACGGTGACCGGCCTGCTGCCCTACTTCACCATCCAGAGCAACGTGGCGGTCGGCGTCGCAGCCGGTTACGCCGCCTGGTGCGCGTTCCGGGACCGGCCGGAACCACCGAGCGTGCTCAAGGGTGCGGTGACCCTCTACATCACCATCACCGGCACGGTCTACCATCTGGTGCTGGCCAACCCGGCCAGCCCGTTCGCGATGGCCCAGCCGCACCGCGAACCGGGCGAGTGGTGGGGCAACCAGCTCCTGCACACGGTGGTGCCGCTGCTCGCCGTCGCCGACTGGGCGCTGTTCGACCGGCGCGGCCGGCTACGCCCCCGCTACGCCGCCTGGTGGTTGGCGTTCCCGCTGGCCTACCTCGCCTTCGCGCTGGTGCGCGGGCTCGTCGTGCACCGCTACCCCTACCCGTTTCTCGACGCCGGGCAGCTCGGCTACGACGGCGTCGGGATCAGCGCACTCGGGTTCGCCGCCGTGTTCTGGCTGCTGGGCCTGCTGTTCGTGGGCGTCGACCGGCTGCTCGCCCGGGCGTCACGGGCCACGCCGGCGGTGCCGACGATGGAGGCGAGCACCCGGGAACCCAGCGCCTCCGGGTGAGCGGGCCCGGTCAGACGGTGCGCCGGACGCCCTCGGCCTGGCCGATCCGCATCCGCCGGCCACCGTCGCGGTCCCGGCCGTACGCGTCGGTCCGCCCCCACCGGCCCGGCACGTCGAGCAGCTCGATCCGGCCGTAGCCGGCGGGGATCGCGGGATCCACCAGCAGGTTGCCCGCGCACGGACGCAGCCCCAGCAGGGTCGCGAGCAGCATCAGCAGGCCGCCGGAGGCCCACGACTGCGGCCGGCCGGCCGCCGGCAGTCGCACCGGATACTTCGTGACCTGGCGCGGGTAGCCGGCGACCACCTCCGGGACCGAACC
Source organism: Micromonospora sp. NPDC050980 (assembly GCF_040653835.1). NCBI lineage: Bacteria > Bacillati > Actinomycetota > Actinomycetes > Micromonosporales > Micromonosporaceae > Micromonospora > Micromonospora sp. NPDC050980. The sequence goes on from NZ_JBFAGS010000017.1 coordinate 8,713, forward strand.
GCCGAGCGTCTCCGCGACGGCGAGCACGCCGGTGGCGATCCGGGCGGCCTCGTCGTCGTAGCCGTAGCGGCGCAGGCCGGCGGCGACGATCGCGTTGTCCGACGGCCAGACCGCGCCGAGGTGCGCGCCGACCGGGTTGTACGGCCGTTGCCGGTCGGCGTAGGTGCGCACCCCCCAACCGCTGAAGAGGGTCCGGTCCGCAGAGGTGGGCGGCCAGCGGGTCGGCCCGCTCCGGCTCGACGATGCCGCTGAACAGCAGGTGCCCGAGGCCGGAGGTGAGCGCGTCGACCGGCTCACCGTCGGGGGTGACGGCGAGCGCGTAGTAGCCCCGATGCGGCAGCCAGAAGTCCTGGTTGAACCGCTCCCGCAGGCGTGCCGCGTCGGCCTCCAGCCGCTCGGCGTACTCCGGGTCGTCCCAGAACTCGCGGGCCAGCCGGGCGCCGCGGACGCGCGCGTCGTACGCGTACCCCTGAAGTTCGCAGGTGGCGCGCGGGTGGGGCGGCACGACGCCGTGCCGGTCGACGATCGCCTCGGGCGAGTTGCGCCAGGTCTGGTTGGCCGCCCCGTTGACCGGGTTGCGTGACTGGTAACGCAGGTAGCCGTCGCCGTACAGGTCGCCGTATCCGGTCAGCCAGTCCAGCGCCATCCGGGCCGGGTGGCGCAACTCCCGGACCAGGTCGGCGTCGCCGGTCCAGCGTTCGTACTCGTCGAGCAGGACCACGAAGAGCGGGGTGGTGTCGGCCGCGCCGTAGTAGAGCGCGGTGGGCTGCTCGCCGAACGCCGCCGCCTCGCCGTACCGCAGCTCGGCGAGGATCTTGCCGGGTTCCTCGTCGCGGTCGTCGTCGAGCTGACCGCCCTGCAGCGTGGCGAGCATCCGCAGCGTCGCCGCGGTCAGCCCGGGGGCGAACGGCAGCGTCTCCAGGCAGGTGACCAGCGCGTCCCGGCCATAGAAGGCCATCGCCCAGGGCAGCCCGCCGACCGGCACCCGCTCGGTGCCCGCCAGCGGGGTGTAGCGCAGCGCGGCCAGGTCGACCAGAGCCTGCCGGTACGCCGCCGCCAGGGGTTTGCGGTCGGTGACCAGTTCCGGCGCCTGGTCGAACCAGGTGGCGAGGTCGTCGGTCATGTTCCGTCGCACCCGCTGGCGGTGGGGCTCGATGTCGGCCCGCAGGTCGCGTTCGGCGGCGCCCTGGATGATCATGCGCACGTGCAGGTCGGTCCGCCAGGCGCCGTTCGGCTCGACCCGGATGCGGAAGGTCATCCCGCGCTGGTCGACGTCGGCCGGGGCGGTGCTGCACACGCGCGTCTCCCGGGTGAACCGCCCGCGCCGGTGTCGGATCCGCAGCTCGCGGTGCTGCGGGTCGGCGGTGGCCACCGGCCGGCGGGCGCTGGGACGGCCGATCTCGGCGGTGTCGGCGAAGTCGCTGGCGATCTCGATCCGCACGGTGAACTCGGCGGGTTCGGCGGCGTGGTTCAGCACCGTGAGCTGCTCGTGGAACGCCTCGCCGAGCGAGCGGTACCGGATCACCGAGACGTCGGCGTCCACGTAGTGGCTGGCGGCGCCGGGCACCAGCACGAAGCGGGTCTCGAAGTAGGTCAGGTCGTCCCGGGACAGCGACTGCAACCGTTCGCCGTCGACGGTGAGCACCCAGTGGGACAGGAACCGGGTGTCGAAGGAGAACAGGCCGATCGGGGCGCACGGGTGCGCCTCCATGTCGCCCTGCGCGTCGCCCATGGCGAAGGTGTTGCCGGCGAGGACGGAGACCAGTTCCTGTTTCATCGGGCCACCGGCCGGGAGCCGGCCACGTCCCGGGGGTGCCGCGCGTCCGGCGGCCCGGGGAAGAGCCGGCGCAGCGTCATCAGCAGCCGCAGGTCGCCCTGCCCGGAGAGGTCGTTGCGCAGCAACGCCGCGGCCACGTGCAGGCGTCCGGCGGCGATCCGGTCGAACACGTCCCGGTCGGCGCGGACCACCAGTTCCGCGTCCTCGGCGCAGCGCTGCACCCGGACGTCCTGCCGGTCGATGGTCAGATACCAGTGCTCGGTCCGGCCGCCCTCTCGCAGGTCCAGGCGGACCGTGCCGGAGGTGGTCTCCGGCAGCTCGGGGTGCCGGCCGGCCACCGCCCGGGCCAGGTGCTCCGCGGCTGAGGTGCTCATCGGTGCCTCCCTCGTTGCACAGGTGGCCGCCGCCCGGCGGGTGCGGCGTCGCCCGTGCCGCAGCGTTCCCGCCGGCCGGGCGAGACCAACTCACCCGATTCGGGTGAGGGGGCCCGGCGTACCGGGTACCCGGGCGGGCATGTCGACGACCGGGGACGCCACCACCGACCGGGTGCTGCTGGCGCTGCTGACCATGCAACGCCAGTCGTGGGAGCAGGGCCTCCTCGGGCAGGCGCTGCTCGACCTCGGCCGGCCGGAGGCCGCGACGCTTGTCGCGGACGCGGCGGTGACCTGGCAACGGCCGGACGGCCGGCTCGGCGAGTTGCCCGGCTCGCTCGCCGCGGTCAACGGCGCCGCCTGCGGAGAGGTGGTCCGGCACGCGGCGACAAGCACCGGGGAGCCGAGGTACGCCGCCGCGTTGGCCGCGCAGCTCGACTGGTTGACGCGCCGGGCGCCCCGGGCCGCCGACGGCACCCTGTTCCACCTGCTCGACGGCCACCAGGTGTGGGCCGACACGGTCTACATGGTGGTCCCGCTGCTCGCGTCGACCGGCCGGACGGAGTTGGCCGCCGCCCAGGTCACCGGGCACCGGCGTCGGCTGCACGACCCGGGCACCGGGCTGTACGCGGCCCGGTGGGACGAGGACCGCGGTGAGCTGGACCGGCCGCAGCCGTGGGGCACCGGCAACGGCTGGGTGGTCGCCGGGATCGCCCGGGCGCTGCGCCTGGCGCCGGGATGGCCGGCGGGGGTGCGTGCCGAGCTGGCCGGGCACGCCGAGGAGGTGCTGACGGCCTGCCTGCGCCACCGCACCGACGACGGTCTCTTCCCCGACGTGCTCGACGACCCGGGCACGTTCACCGAGGCGAACACCGCCCAACTGTTCGGCTACGCGGCGCTGACCGGGGTGGCCGACGGCTGGCTGCCGCCGTCGTGGCTGGGCACCGGGGCGGAGTTGCTGGCCGCCGCCGGCCGGCGGGTGGACCGGTACGGGCGGGTCACCGGCGTCAGCGGCGCGCCGGACTTCGCCGGCCCGGGCACCTCCCCCGAGGCGCAGTGCGGTCATCTGCTCGGGCAGGCCGCGCTGCGCCGCGCCCGGGCGGCGGTCAGTCCCGGCGGATGAGCCCGCGCACGTACGCGGCCTGCCCGACGTGCTGCAGGTCGTCGTCGAGCACGCTGACCAGCCGTACGCCGAGGGTGACCGGCGGATCCCAGTTGTCGTCCACCACCCGGTCCAGGTCGGTCGGGCCCAGCCCGCGCAGGTATCCCAGGCTGCGCTCGACCACGGCCCGGTGGTAGTCGAGCAGCACGCCGCCGTCCTCCGGTCGCACCGCGGCGATCTGCTCGGGGCCGTGCCCGTAGCCGGTGTCGTCGGGTTCGGGACGCAGGCCGCACCGCCCCGCCCAGTCGCCGGTGACCCAGAGCTGCTCGGCGCCGAGCAGGTCGGCGACGTGGTGGTCCTGGATCCGGGTCAGGTGCCAGACCAGCCAGCCCACCGGGTTCGCCCCGTCGGCCGGGGACTGCCGCAACTGCTCCGGGTCGAGCCCGTCGAGCGCGCCGGCGACCAGGTCCGGCAACCGCCCGTACGCCTCGGTCAGCAGATCGTTCACGTCCACGGGTGTCTCACTCCCCACCGTCTCGGGTCCTCGTCCCCCGGGGCAGTACCGCCAGGCGGGCCCGGCAAACCTGGCCGTCCGGGGCGGTTGCGGCACCGCCGGGTTTCGCGCCATCTGCGGTCGCCTGTGGCGATCCGCACCGAACCGAGGCAAGCTGGGGAAAGTGCAGGTCAGAGCCATTCTGGCCACCCGAGGACGTGCGGCCGGAGCGCCAACGAGCACGCCGAAGGAGACCGTCATGGCCGCACCCGTGATCCGTTCCGTCACCGCCGAGCAGACCGTCCTGCTACCCGGGCAGTCGACCACCGTCCGGGTCGACGCCTACCATCCCGACTCGCGACTGCTGACCTTCTCCGGCCGGGTCAGCGACCCCGCCGGGGCGGCCTGGGACGGCCCGGTGCGGGTGGACCTGAGCGTGCCGCTGAGCATCCAGCTCGGCAGCACGTCGCCAGGCGTGACCGTCACGCCGGACGGGTCCGATCCGACCCGCTTCACGGTCACCGTGCTGGCCGGTCGGGGCACTGTCACGCTGACCGCCACGGCGCGTGACGGCGCCGGCCGCACCGGCACGGGCAGCACCACCCTGACGGTGCCGCTGCTGGTCGGGATGAGCGCCGAGAAGGGGGCGCGGACCCAGCGGGTGGTCGCCGACTATCCGGGCATCCGCTACATGCGCGACTTCGGCACGGACGGACCGGACGCGGATTCGCTGCCCGAACTGCCCTCGCCGAACGCCGGCAAGTTCGTCGACGCGCCGTCGGCCGTGATGCACGTCTCCTGGAAGGACGACGTCGAGCAGTTGGCCGGCTGGCTCGACGGGGTGAGCCGGCCGGTCTACCTGACCTGGTACCACGAGCCGATGGGCGACGTGGCCCCGGCGGCCTACCGGGCGACCGCCGGCCGGGTGAGCCAGATCGTGGCCGGGCACCGCAACCGGCGGTGGGTGCTCGGGCACGGCCCGATCGTCACCCGCTACTGGCTGGACGAGGGCGGCGGCAACCCGACCGACTGGGGCTATCCGGGCATGACGCACTACGGGGTGGACTGTTACTCGCGGGACACCGCGACCTACTGGCCGGCCACCCGGATGTTCGGGGTGGCCTTCGGCAGGGTGCGGGCCGCCTATCCGGGGATCCGGTTGCTGGTGCCCGAGTACGGGCTGCGTCGGACCACCGCCGACCCCACCGGCGCGGGCCGGGCCCAGACGATCCGGAGTCACGTGACCTGGCTGCGCGAGCAGAACGACGTGGACGCGATCGCGTACTGGAACAACTGGGCCGAGTTCGAGCTGGGTGACCCGCCGCTGGAGGCCACCGCCTGGCGCGGTCTCCAGCTCGGCTGAGCATAGAATGGCCCGATGAGGCGAAGGCGGTGACCGGCGGGAACGCGACGCACCCGGGCTACGGCCATGCCTGCTTCGTCTACGACGACCCGGCCGCGCTGCACGCCCGGACGGTCGAACAGGTCGGCGTCGGCCTCGCGGCCGGCGAGCAGGTCTGGTTGGTCGGCCCGCAGGAGCGGGACGCCGCGGCCCGCCGGCTGGCCGCGGTGCCCGGGTTCACCGAGGCGTGGCGGCGCGGCGCGGTGCGGCTGTTGCGGGTCGACGACGCCTACCGGCGGGACGAGATCATCGACCCGGAGCAGCAGGTCCGCGCCTACGTGCACGCCACCGGCGCGGCGTTGACCGCCGGATACGCCGGCCTGCGGGTGGTGGCCGAGGCGACCAGCCTGGTCCGCACCCCGGCCCAGCGGGAGGCGTTCGCCCGCTACGAGCACCGCATCGACCACTGGATGCGACGCCGGCCGATGTCGGCGGTCTGCGCCTACGACCGCCGGGAGCTCGGCGACGCGGCGATCGCCGAGCTGGCCTGCCTGCACCCGGAGACCAACGCCGGGGTGTCGTTCCGGCTGCACGCCGGCGGCGACGGCGCGGCGGCGGCGCTCGCGGGCGAGCTGGACCCGACCGACGAGCGACTGTTCGCCGCCGCGCTGGAGCGGGCCGACCCGCGTCCGGTCGCGGGGCGGCTGGTGTTCGACGCGACCGGTCTGCGTTTCGTCGACCACCGCGCCCTGCTGCGCCTACGCGAGCACGCCCGCCGCCACGGCGCGGTCGCGGTGCTGCGCACCCGACGCCCGGCCCCGGCCCGGCTGGTCGAGTTGCTGGGGCTGACCGACATCCGGGTGGAGGTGGTTCGATGAGGACCGGCGCGGCGGCCGGCCACGTGGGCTACTTCCACGAGGCGATCCTCTACGACTCCGACGACCACCTGCTGGCCGTGGTGCTGCCGTTCCTGCTCGGCGGCGTCGAGGCGGGTGAGCCGACCGTGGTGGGTTTCGGTGGGCGCAACGCCGACCTGGTGCGCCGGGCGTTGCCCGCCGGCGCCGGGGTCACCTTCCTGCCCGGCGGCGACGTGTACGCCCGCCCCACCGCCGCGATCCGCGCCTACCGGGAGCTGCTGGCCGGGCATGTGGCCTCGGGTGCGACGCAGATCCGGATCGTCGGCGAGCTGCCGCCCGTGGTGTTCGGCGCGACCTGGGACTGGTGGGCGCGCTACGAGTCGGCGATAAACCACGCCTACGACGAGTTCCCGCTGTGGAGCATGTGCGCCTACGACCGGCGGGTCACGCCGCCGCACGTGCTGGCCGACGTGGCCCGGACCCATCCCCGGATCGCCGGGCCGGACGGCTCGCACCAGCCGACCGGGGTCTACACCGAGCCGGCGAGCTATCTGGCCGAGTGTCGGCCGGCCCCGCTCGACCCGCTCCAGCACGGCGTGCCGGTGGTCGAACTGGTCGACCCGACGCCGGCGCGGGCCCGGGCGGCGGTCCGCGCCGCGGATTCCGGCCTGCTTCCGCCGGACGGTGTCGACGACCTGGTGATGGCCGTCAGCGAGGTGGTGTGCAACGCGCTGCGGCACGGGACGCCGCCGGTGCGGATGCGGCTGTGGTGCGCGCCGGACCGGATCGTGGTGGCCGTCCACGACCACGGTCCGGGCCCGAAGGACCCGTACGCCGGGCTGCTGCCGGCGGGCGACGGGACCGAGGGTGGCCTGGGGCTGTGGATCAGCCACCAGAGTTGCGATCACGTCACCCACCACCGGGACCCGGACGGTTTCACCATCCGACTGACGGCGGGGAATGCGCACTTCCCGGTCTGAGCCGGTGACCGACCGGCGGGCCGCGGGCGGGGCGGGCTCGACGGCGCGCGCGGACACGGTACCGTTGCGCCTCATCGTGCCCCGCGGCCCGGCGCTGGCGAACCGATGGAGGATGGCGCATGTCCAACGGTGAGGAACCGTTCGCACCCCACGACGACGTGTCCGCGCGACCGCGCTTCGACCCGGCGCTGCGTGGCTACGACAAACGTCAGGTGGACCGCTACGTCGAGCAGATGGACGGCGAGGTCAGCGCGCTGACCGCCGCGCGCGACCGGGCCTACGGCCAGGTCCGCGAGTTGACCGCGCAGGTGCAGCGGGCGCAGGCGGAGGCGGGCGAGCTGCGCGAGCGCCCGACGGCGGTGGACCGGGCGTCCTTCCGGGACCTCGGTCCGATGGTCGACCAGATCCTCGACCTGGCCGAGAAGCAGGCCGGGCAGATCACCGAGATGGCCACCAAACGCGCCGACGACTTCCAGGCCCAGGCGGAGAAGGTGCTTGTCGCGGCGCAGGAGCAGGCCGCCCGGGAACGACGCGACCTGGAGGAGGATCTGTCCACCCGCCGGGCCGAGCAGGAGCGGGCGGACGAGGAGCGGCGGACTGCGGCGCAGGCGGAGCTGGCCGCCGTGCGGGAGCTCGCGGAGAAGCTGCGTGCCGAGGGCCAGGCCGTGCACGACCGGGCTCAGCAGGAGGCGAAGCGGCTCGCCGAGCAGAGCACGCAGCAGGTCGAGCAGGCCCGGTCCGCGTCCGAGGCGCTGGTGAAGGCCGCGCGCACCCAGATCCAGCAGGAGGTGCAGGCCAACCGCAGCAAGGCCCAGCAGGAGCTGGCCCAGTGGCAGGCCACGATGGCCCGGGAGCTGGACGAGCGGCGGGCCGCGGCGGAGCAGGAGCTGGCCGACCGGGCGGTGGCCGCCGAGCGGGACATCGCCGCGCTGGTCGCCGAGGCCCAGCAGTACGCCACCGAGGTGCGCGAGCGGGCCGACGAGGAGAACGCCTCGCACCAGGAGCAGCTCGCCGCCCTCCAGCGGGAGATTCAGCAGCGGCAGGAGGCGCTGACCCAGCTCAAGGCCGAGCTGGAGACCGTCGGCCAGCAGTTGGCGGATACCCGTGGCGAGATCACCACGATCGAGCGGGCGGGCGCCGAGCTGGAGGAGCGGCTGGTGGGCGTACGTCGGGACCTGGCCACCGAGACCAAGCGGCTGGACGAGGCCCGACGCGCGGCGGACCTGGCCGAGCAGCACGCCAAGGAGACCCGGGCCCGGGTGCAGCGGGAGGCCAAGCGGGTCGCCGACCTGGCCGCGGCGGCGGTGATGGCGGCGGCTGCCGGCGGCGGCGAGACCGCCGAGTACCCGCAGGTGGCAGCGCGCCTGCTCGGGCCGGCGGCGGCCGAGCAGGAGGCCGGACGGCCGGGGAACGGGCGGCCGGACGCCGAGCGGGTCGAGGGGGAACAGGTCGAGGCCGAGCAGGTGGGCACCGAGCAGGTCGAGGCGGACCGGCCGACCGCGGAGCCGTTCATCGAACGGCTGGACGGGCCGAGCTTCGACGCGTTCGCGGTGCGCACACCGGCGCCTCGACCGGTGCCCGAGGAGGAGAACACCGGGCCGGAGCCGGGCGTGCGTGCCCCGGCCTGACCGGGCCCGGGGCACGGGGGAATCCGCGACGACCGGCGACCTTGCCAGCACTCTTTGTCATATGCAAATATGTGGATCAATTTGCAGGCACGGCTCCGGGGGTTGATGGGCATGCGCAGAGCTTCCTCGATCGGTGCGACGATCGCGCTTACCGTCGCCACGGCGGGCGTCGCGGTGGTGGGCGGGGCCGCGCCGGCAAGCGCGAGTTGCAGCCACTACCACCACAACGTGGACGGCAAGTTCGGCCGGCTGTTCAACGCCACGAACGTCAACATCCGCACCGGTCCGCACACCACCTGCGGGTCGCTCGGCTACGGTCAGCTCTCCCACAACGTCGACTTCCACTGCTTCGCCAGCGGCGACCGGGTCAGCGCGAACGGCCACACCACCTACACCTGGACCTACCTCAAGGACACCACCACCGGCGTCTCCGGCTGGGTCGCCGACGCGCTGCTCGACAACCTCGGCGGCAACGTCGCCTGCTGACCGGCCCGCGTCACGCCGACCCGGCGGGGGACGACCAGCGGGCATGACCGGAGCCCGCCTCCACCCGCCCGTCGAGCCCTACGCCACCCACCGGATCCCGGTCGGCGACGGCCACGTCCTGCACGTGGAGGAGGTGGGGCGGCCGGACGGCGTACCCGTGGTCTTCCTGCACGGCGGACCGGGCGGTGGGCTGGTCCCGGCGGCGCGGCGGTTCTTCGACCCCCGGCGTTACCGCGCGGTGCTGTTCGACCAGCGTGGCGCCGGCCGCAGCACCCCGTTCGGCGAGGTGCGCGCCAACACCACCTGGCACCTGGTGGCCGACCTGGAGACGATCCGGCGGCGGCTGGGCATCGACTCGTGGCTGGTGTTCGGCGGGTCGTGGGGCGTCACCCTCGGCCTGGCGTACGCGCAGACCCACCCGGACCGGGTCACCGGCCTGGTGCTGCGCGGCGTGCTGCTGCTGCGGCGCGGCGAGCGGGACTGGTTCTACCAGGGCGGCCTGCGCCACCTCCAGCCCGAGGAGTGGGACCGGTTCGTCGCTCCGATCCCGCCGGCCGAACGCGGCGACGTGCTGGCCGCGTACCACCGGCGGCTGCACGGGCCGGACGCCGACGAGGCCCGCGTCTGCGCGCGGGCCTGGGGCCGGTGGGAGGCGGTGAACTCGTCGCTGCGACCCGACCCGGACGCGCTCGCCCACTTCACCGCCGACCCGCGGGCGCTGCCGATCGCCCGGATCCTGTCGCACTACGCGGTGCACGGCGGTTTCCTCGCCGAGGGCGAGTTGCTCGACGGGGTGGGCCGGATCCGCCACCTGCCCGCCGTGATCGTCAACGGCCGCTACGATCTGTGCTGCCCGCCGGCGTCCGCCTACGACCTGGCCCGCCGGTGGCCGGAGGCGGAGCTGCGGATCGTGCCGGACGCCGGCCACTCGGCGGCCGAGCCGGGCATCGCCCGGGAGTTGCTGCGCGCCGTCGACCGCGTCGCCGACCGGATCGACCGGCTCTGACCTCCCGCGCTGGTCTTCCGGGGGCGCCACTGGAAAGATCGGCCGGGTGACGGGTGCGCTGTACGCGGTCAGTGACCTCCACGTGTCGTACGCGGAGAACCGGACGGTGGTGGACGGCCTGCGGCCGGAGAGCGCGGACGACTGGCTGATCGTCGCCGGTGACGTCGGCGAGGCGTTCGCCGACATCGAACGCACGCTGCGCCTGCTGCGCGACCGGTTCGCCCGGGTGGTCTGGGTGCCGGGCAACCACGAGTTGTGGACCCACCCCGCCGACCCGGTGACGCTGCGCGGGGTGGCGCGCTACGAGGCGCTCGTCGCGATGTGCCGCGAGCTGGGCGTGCTCACCCCGGAGGACGACTATCCGGTGTGGCACGGCGAGGGCGGCCCGGTCACCGTGGCGCCGCTGTTCCTGCTCTACGACTACTCCTTCCGCGCACCCGGCACGACGACGAAGGAGGAGTCGCTGCGCGCGGCGTACGCCTCCGGGGTGGTGTGCACCGACGAGATGCTGCTGCACCCGGACCCCTACCCGAACCGGGAGTCGTGGTGCCGGGCCCGGCTGGACGCCACCGGGCGACGGCTGGACGCGACCGACCCGACGCTGCCGACGGTGCTGGTCAACCACTGGCCCCTGGTACGGCAGCCCACCGACGTGCTCTGGTATCCGGAGTTCGCGCAGTGGTGCGGCACCGACCGCACCGCCGACTGGCACGTGCGGCACCGGGCCGCCGTGGCGGTCTACGGCCACCTGCACATCCCCCGCACCACCCACTACGACGGGGTGCGGTTCGAGGAGGTGTCGCTGGGCTACCCGCGTGAGTGGGGTCGTCGCGGCGGAGCCCCCCGACCGATGCGCCGGATCCTCGGCGGCACCGGGTGATCGAGGAGCTGCTACCGGCCGCGGCGGTGGCCGTCGAGGCGTTCGCCGACGAGCCCGACGAGTCGCCGTACCCTGGGGAGGAGGACCTGGTCGCCCGCGCCGCGCCGAGCCGTCGGCGCGAGTTCGTCACCGCCCGGCGGTGCGCCCGGGAGGCGCTGGCCCGGCTCGGGTACGCGCCCGCGCCGATCCGCTCCGGCCCTCGGCGGGAGCCGCTCTGGCCGGCGGGGGTGGTGGGCAGCATCACCCACTGCGCCGGCTACCGGGCGGCGGCGGTGGCCCCGGGCGCCGCGTTGGCCTCGCTGGGCGTCGACGCCGAACCGCACGAGCCGCTGCCCGACGACGTCTCCGGCATCGTCCTCACGGCCGGCGAGCCGGAGCATCTGGCCGGGCTGCGCGCCGGCGACGCGGGCGTGCACTGGGGCCGCCTGCTGTTCAGCGCCAAGGAGTCCGTCTACAAGGCGTGGTACCCGTTGACCGGGCGGTGGCTCGGGTTCGAGGACGCCGAGGTGACCGTCAACCCGGGCGGCCGGTTCACCGCCCGGCTGCTCGTCGACGGCGCCCGGACCGACGGCGGGCCGCCGTTGCGCACGCTCGACGGCCGCTGGCTGGTGGCCGGCGGGCTGGTGATGACAGCCGTTGCGGTTGCCGGCGGTTCGTCCTTGTTTGCCCGGCCCGACCGGGGGTAGGGGCTGAGGACCGGGTCATCTCGCCACAGTGAGGACAGGTCCTGATGGATTCCAGCAAGCCCGCCCAGGTCGTCAAGGGCGTCGTCGACGCCGCCGTCGAGAAGGTCGGCGAGGCGCTGACCCCGGACGTGCCCGGCGCGCCGGGCAGCGCGCCGCCGATCGAGGAGCCGACCGCGCCGCACGGCCCGCTGCCGCCCAAGGACGAGCAGGGCGCGCCGGACACGCGCACCCCGACCGGCGCGGAGACCGGCGTGCCGAAGATCGCCAAGGGGCAGCAGGGGGCGTACCTGACCACCGCCAACGGCGCGCGGCTGCGGGACACCGACCACTCGCTCAAGGCCGGTCCGCGCGGCCCGGTGCTGTTGCAGGACCACCACCTGCGCGAAAAGATCACCCACTTCGACCACGAGCGCATCCCGGAGCGGGTGGTACACGCCCGTGGCGCCGGGGCGCACGGCGTCTTCGTCGCCAACGGCGCCGCCGAGCAGGTCACCCGGGCCGGGTTCCTGAAGAAGGGCCGGGAAACCCCGGTCTTCGTCCGCTTCTCCACCGTGCTCGGCTCGCGCGGGTCGGCGGACACGGTCCGCGACACCCGCGGCTTCGCCACCAAGTTCTACACCGACGAGGGCACGTTCGACCTGGTCGGCAACAACATCCCGGTCTTCTTCATCCAGGACGCGATCAAGTTCCCGGACGTGATCCACGCCGGCAAGCCGCACCCGGACCGGGAGATCCCGCAGGCGCAGAGCGCGCACGACACGTTCTGGGACTTCGTCTCCCTGCACACCGAGGCGCAGCACCACACCATCTGGAACATGTCCGACCGAGGCATCCCGCGGTCCTACCGGACCATGGAGGGCTTCGGCGTGCACACCTTCCGCCTGGTCGACGACGCCGGGGCGACGGTGTTGGTGAAGTTCCACTGGAAGCCGAAGCTCGGCGTGCACTCGCTGGACTGGGAGGAGGCCCAACTGATCGGCGGCATGGACCCCGACTTCCACCGCCGCGACCTCTACGACGCCATCGAGGCCGGCGCGTTCCCGCAGTGGGAGCTGGGCATCCAGGTCTTCCCGGACACCCCGGAGGAGACGTTCGCCGGGATCGACCTGCTCGACCCGACCAAGATCGTGCCCGAGGAGCTGGCCGAGGTGCAGCCGGTCGGGACGCTCACGCTCAACCGGACGCCGACCAACTTCTTCGCCGAGACCGAGCAGGTGGCGTTCCACGTCGGTCACCTGCCGCCGGGCATCGACGTCACGAACGACCCGCTGATGCAGGGCCGGCTCTTCTCGTACGTGGACACCCAGCTCACCCGCCTGGGCGGGCCGAACTTCACCCAGATTCCGATCAACCGGCCGCATGCGGACGTCAACGACATGCTGCGCGACGGGTTCCACCAGCACGCGGTGCACGCCGGGGTGGCGCCCTACCGGCCGAACTCGCTCGACGGCGGCAACCCGTTCCCCGCCGGGGACCGGGAGCACGCCTTCGTCGACGTGCCGGTCACCGTGGCCGAGGCCCCGAAGATCCGGGCCGCCCCGGCCTCGTTCGACGACCACTACAGCCAGGTCCGGCTCTTCTGGGCGAGCATGTCGCCGGTGGAGAAGGAGCACATCGTGCGGGCCTACACGTTCGAGCTGGGCAAGTGCTACCACCAGGCGATCAAGGAGCGGCAGCTCCGCTGCCTGGCCAACATCGACCCGGTGCTCTGCGAGCAGGTCGCCACCGGCCTCGGCCTGCCCGTGCCGGAGCCCACCGTGCCGCCGACGGAGGTGCAGCCCAGCCCGGCGCTGTCCCAGGTCGGTCGGGAGTGGCCGGCCGACGGCCGGATGGTCGGCATCGTGGTCGACGCGGACGGCGACCTGGACGACGTGGGCGAGGTCCAGCGCGCGGTGTTCGCCGCCGGCATGGTCCCGCTGCTGATCGCCGCGCACGGCGGCACGGTCGGTGGGTTGCCGGTGCAGCGCACGTTCGCGACCGCCCGTTCGGTCGAGTTCGACGCCGTCCTGCTCGCCGGGGCCCCGGCGCCCGCGCCGGACGCGTCGCCGGCCCGGGACGCGAAGGCCGGCGCGGCGGGCGACCCGGCCGTCGACCCCCGGGTGCTGCTGCTGGTCGAGGAGGCGTGGCGGCACGCCAAGGCGATCGGCGCGTGGGGCGCCGGCGCCAAGGTGCTCCAGCGGGCCGGGGTGACCGGTTCGCCGGGCGTGGTCACCGGTGGCTCCGGCGCCGAGGTGCTGGAGTCGGTGCAGCGGCTGATGGCGGCGCACCGGGTGTGGGAGCGGTTCCCCGCCTCGGTCGCCTGACCGACGCACGATCGAGGGGCGGCCCGCCATGGCGGGCCGCCCCTCGCCACGATGCTCAGTGGCCCCGCTTGGCCCGGCAGATCTGCACCGGCTGCGCCGGCGCGCCGTCGACCGGCGCCGGATCCTCCGGCGTCGGCGCGATGCCGCCGGCCGCGATCCGGTCGAGCGTGGCCAGCCCGGCCGCGTCCACCTGGCCAAACACCGTGTAATTGGGGCGCAGCGCCGAGTCGGCCTGGACCAGGAAGAACTGGCTGCCGTTGGTGTCCGGCCCGGCGTTGGCCATGGCCAGCGTGCCGCGGGCGTAGAGGCGGCGCACGCCGGTCGGATCGGTCGGCGCGGGCGGCAGGTCGGTGGGCAGCTCGTCGCGGTAGCGGTAGCCCGGGCCGCCCTCGCCGGTGCCCGACGGGTCGCCGCACTGCAGCACCGTCAACGTCGGGTACGCGGTGAGCCGGTGGCAGGGCGTCCGGTCGTAGAACCGGTGCCGGGTCAGGTGCAGGAAGCTCTGCACCGTGCAGGGCGCCTGCTCCCGGTCCAGGATCAGCCCGATCGGCCCCTGGTTGGTGCGCAGCGTGACCCGCACGGTGCCCCGGTCCGGCGTGCGGCGCGGGTCCGGGGGCAGCGGCACCGGCCGGGCCGCCGGCTCGTCCGGCGTCGGCGTGTACGCGCACGGTCCCTTGGTCGGCGCGGGGTCGGCGTCCGGCGCCGCGGTCGCGGCGACGGCGGAGCCGGCGACCAGCGCGGCGGCGGCCACCGTCACCCCGGCGAGGCGGGCCAGCAGCGGTAAGGCGGCGTGCGGTCGGGTTTCGCTCGACACGTGGGTCCTCCCTGGACTCGTGGTACCAGAACGACCGGAGTCTATGGATCTGGTGGCCCGGTGTCGACGGAAAGTCGGTTGCCGGGCGCGCCGGGGTCCGGGAAGGTGTCGGGCATGACGTACTGACGGACCGCACTCCCGCCGCTTCCCGCATCCCTGGCAAGAAACGAGCGCCCGTGCCCGCCACCGTCTCCGTCTTCTCCTCCCCCGGCAGTTGGATCGAATCCGCCGCGATCGACCAGTGCCACCACGTCGCCGCCCCCGACGGCATGACGCACGTCGCCGCCCGGCCGGACCTGCACCCCGGCAAGGGCGCGCCGATCGGCGCCGCCATGGCGTCGACAGTGCTGTACCCGTACCTCGTCGGCTCCGACATCGGGGCGGCGCCGGCCGGAAGATGTCCCGCGCCGACGCGCTGCGCCGGGGCAAGGCCAAGCTACACCTCCGGTCCCCCACCTGCCCCAGACGGACCCGACCCAATCCGCCCCGCGGCCGGACGGCGGGGTCGGATACGGTGGGCGCGATTCGGGCGGCCCCGCCCGGCACGGTGAGGAAGGGGTCGGATGCGGCTGCACGTCGGGTGTGCCATGTGGACCCACCGGTCCTGGCCGGGGCACTCGCTGCCGAGCCACGAGCGACTGCGGGCGTACGCCGGCCGGTGCGACGCGGTCGAGGGCAACACCACCTTCTACGCGACACCGGCCCGGGAGACCGTGGCGTCCTGGGCCGAGCAGACCGACCCCGAATTCCGGTTCCTGGCGAAGCTGCCGAAGGTGGTCACCCACGAACGACGGCTCACCGGCGGCGAGGCGGAGCTGCGGGCGTTCCTGGACGCGATGGAACCCCTCGGCCCGCGCGCCGACGCGCTGTGGGTGCAACTGCCCGGTTCGTTCGGCCCGGGTGACGTGCCCGACCTCGACCGGTTCCTGCACGCCCTGCCCGCCACCCACCGGTACGCGGTCGAGGTCCGCCACCCCGCCTTCTTCACCGACGCCGGCGCGGCGCGGGCGCTCGAGCACACGTTGCGCCGAGCCGGCGCTGAGTGGGTCCCGTTCGACACCACCGCGTTCTTCCGCACGCCGCCGACCAGCGACGCCGAGCGGGAGGCGTGGACGCGCAAGCCACGCCTGCCGAGACGCACCGAGGCGCTGACCGATCGGCCGGTGGTGCGCTACCTGGGCCGCGACGACCCGGCCGCGAGCGTCGAGGGCTGGCAGCCGTGGCTGGAGGTGGTCACCGGGTGGCTGCGCGAGGGCCGCTCACCCACCGTCTTCGTGCACACGCCGGACAATGCGGACGCTCCCGAGCTGGCCCGCCGCTTCCACGATCAGGTCCGCGCCCGCCTGCCCGACCTCGCACCGCTGCCCGAGCCGACGCCGGTCGGCCAAGCCACGCTGTTCTGACCGACCACGCCCTCCCGACCGGCCGCGCGGTTCCGACCGACCGTCGCCGCGGTGCCGGGGTGCAACGAGTCGGTCGCCGGACGACCGCGGGCCGGCCCGGCGCCGGAGGAACCGACGCGGACCGGCCCGCGGGCCGACCGGCTCAGTCGTTGACGGTCACCGAGACGGTACGGGGCGGCTGCTGGTACTGCCCGTGGTTGTCCATGCCCCGGATCGTCACCGAGTAGGTGCCGGCCGGGACGACCGGTGACGTGTATGCGAAGTTCGACCCCGGTGAGCCGGGGCTGGTGAGGAACGTCGCGATCCAGGTTCCCGACCGGCCGAACGTGCCGGCCGCGTTCATCGCCTGCCCGGCGCTGTTGGTGATCTGCACGTCCACCCGCTGCATCCCGACGTCGTCGACCGCCCGGCCGGACACCACGATCCGGCCGCCGGGGTAGACCTCGCCCTCGACCGGCGTGATGCTCGGCTCCAGCCTCGGATCGAGGTCGCCGGGGTAGACGAGGTACTTCGCGGTGGCGCCGGCGGTCGACCCGTCCTGCTGGCCGGCCGTGTCCACGGCCCACGCCTCGACGCTGTACGTGCCCTTCGTGGGCAGGTCGATCGCGAGCGTGAACGCGGTGCTCGTGGCGTCGGGTGCGGCCAGCGTGGCGTCGACGGTCGCGAACGCGGCGGCCATCGTGCCGTTCGGCTGCACGTACCGGCCGGTGTCCAGGTCGCGCAGCGCCACCCGGACGGCCCGGACGCCCTTGTCGTCGGTCGCCGTGCCGGCCAGGTCCAGGTGCAGGCTGTCGACGTTCTGGTCGGTCCCGGTGAAGCTGAGCAGGCCGTTCGGGAAGGCGTCGCCCGGCGTCTGGGCGGTGACGGTGAGCCGGCCCAGGTTGCCGTTGGACGTGGTCAGGCCGAGCCGGTCGGTCGCGCGGACCCGGAAGTCGTAGACCCCGGGGGTGAGCGGCACGGTGGTGAAGGACCAGTCGAACGTCGCGGCGTCGAGGTTGGTCGGTGAGATCCGGTGGTACGCGGCCACCGAGTCGGCGCCCCACGTGCCGTCCGCCGCCAGCGCCTCGCGGGTGGTGGTGTTGCGCAGGTAGACCTCGACCGACTTCAGCGCGTCCTCGTCCTGCGCCGTGCCGGCGAACGTGATCGGCGCGCCCGGCGCGACGGTCAGCGGCGGCGCGGTGGCCGGCGGGGTCATCGCCACCGGCGCGGTGATCGCCACGGTGGGCGGCACGCCGGTCGCCGAGACGGTCCAGTCCCGGGTGTCGCCGCGCAGGTCGCTCTGCCCGATGGTGTCGACAGCGGTGGCGGTCATCTTCCACTGCCCCTCGATCGGCAGCGCCACCTCGTACTGCCAGGTGGCGGACGTCGCGCCGATCACGTCGGGCTCGCCCCGGAAGGTGTTGTAGACCGCCGCGACGCTGCCGTCGTCCTGCAGGTAGCGGTTGTCCGGGGTGCGGAACGAATAGATCATCGCGGTGACGCCCTTGTCGTCGGTGGCGGTGCCGGTGGCCACGAAGCTCTTCGTGGCGAGCAGGCCGGCGGCCGGTGCGCTGATCCGGGTCGACGGCGGCAGGTCGTCGAAGCGGAACGTCTCGATCTTTTTGATCGCCTTGGTGGTGTCGCCGGCCCCGTCCCGGCCGAACGTCTTCGCCTGGATCTGGTAGGCGCCGGCCGGCAGCGACACCGGCAGGGTCCACGTGGTGGAGGTGGCGTTCGGCGCGGCGAGCGTCGCGTTGAGTCCCTTGAACCCGCCCCAGGTGGTCAGGTCCGCCTGCAGGTACCTGCCGCTGTTGCGGTCCATGACCTCCACCTGGACCCGTGACACGCCGGCCGGGGCGAGCGCCTGCCCGCCGAGGTCGAACGGCTCGCCGGCCTGCTTCACCGCACCCTCGATCGGCGTGCTGACGGTGGTGTCCAGCGACGACGGCGCCGGTTCCTTGGACAGGTCGAAGAAGGCGACCCGGCCGGTGGTCTTGCCGCCCTTGACGTTGCCGTCGCCGCCGACGAGCAGGCCGCGCGAGGTGGCCAGCATCGCCTTCTCCCCCTCGTACGAGTTGGAGCCGGGGTTCCACTCCAGCGCGGTGCCGGTGACCGGGTCCAGCGCGCCGAGGTGGTCGCGGCGGACCACCTGGTCGCCGAGGCCGTAGCCGCTCAGGCCCTGGCCGGTGCCGTAGCCGACGTTGTCCAGGCCGGGCCAGGGCACGTTCGAGGTGGGCGACTCCTGCCAGCTGAAGTGGCCGCCGACGTAGACGGCGGTGTCGGTGATCGCGACCGAGTAGATGCTGTCGAAGTGCCGGGAGATCCAGAGCGGCTCGACGTGGTCGTTTCCGGTCAACGAGTACGCGATGGCGGTGTCGTTGATCGGCGGGCGGTCACCACCGGAGCCGCTGGTGACGACGAAGTACGAGTCGTCCGGCGCGATGTCACCGGCGAAGACGCGCTGGATGCCGCCGACGAAGGAGAGGTTGTCCTCCCACAGCCGGGTCCGCCACGGCAGCAACGACTTGCTGGCCGTGGCGATCAGCGCCACCCCGTAGCGGTCCTCGCCGGCGATCTGGCGGCCGGTGTGCACGACGAGCAGTTTGCTGCGGTCGTGGGTGAGCTTGAGCTGCTGCACGGTGAGCATGCCGCCGACGCCGATGCCGCCGGTGAGCGGCAGGTTGAACGCGGTGTCGACCGCGCCGGTGGTGGGGTTGACCGCGGCGAGGCCGCTGCGGGCGACCCCGTTGACGGTCGCGAACTGGCCGCCGACGTAGACCGCGGTGGGGCTCACCGCCAGCGCGGTCGCCCGCGCGTTCGCGGTCGCGGTGAACGCCGCGACCGGCGCGCCGGTGGTCGGGTTGAGCCGGGCGACCTTGCGCTTGGTGACCCCGTTGATCGTGTTGAACGAGCCCGCGATGTAGAGCGACGACCCGTCCGGCGACGCCTCGACGGCCGCCACCGCGCCATCGATGGTGGGCTTGAACCCGGTGTCCACCTTCCCGGTGTCCAGGTTGTACGACGCCAGGGACCGCTGCGCGATCGTCGAGCCGCCGACGTTCGCGATCGAGGTGAAGGTGCCGGCGATGAAGACGCGGTTGCCGATCACCTCGATGTCGGTGATCTCACCGTTGGTGATCCGCGGCGTGTCGGTGCGGGGCGTGCTCGGCATCAGCCGGGTGTCCCCCGGTGTCACCAACGCCCTGGTGGCGACCGTACGCGCGGCGCCGAGCGCGGCGCTGCCACCGATGGCCCGCACACCGCTGCGCCCGGTGGCGCCGGCATCGGCGACGGTGACGGTGGCGGCGAGCGCCGGCACCCCCGCCACCACGACCGCGCCGGCGGCGAGCACCGCGACCGCACGACTCCAAACTCGCATCGAGACAACTCCCCTTGTCCGCCCGGACGACGCCCTCGGGTGGCTCCCGATTCCTCGCGTCCGCGTGCCGGACGTCACCGTAGGAGGCAAGGACTTCTCGCGATACTGCGCCGCACCGGTTATCGACTGCTCGCCATCAATTCCGGCCACACCGGCGGTTCCGGTCCACCGATCGGGTGGTCCTGACCCACCGGCGGCTGACCTTTCAGTCAGTCAGGCGGACCCCGGCACCGCGGCGCACGGCAGAGTTCCGGGCCGGTCGATGCGAGTGGCATTAGCTGACGTTAAGGCGACGGCTCGCGCGGGAAATGCCGACAGAGCACCGGGAACGGGAATCCGGACCACGCGGGTGCGGATCTCCGACGCCGGAGCCGGCCGGCCCACACAATTGTCGAATCATTGACGAGAGGTGCCCGACGGGCACGTCGGGGTGAGGCGGCGCGGGCCGCATCGAGATTGATCGTGACGGTAATCGATCAAAGATCGCCCTGTCAACGAAGCCGTCGCCGAGCGCCGTGAGCAGGGAAGACAGGAACGACCTCCGGCATCGGCGGCAACACCGTACGCAACCGGCATATCCCTCCACAGTGTGCCGACACCCGATACGAGCGACATCGCCCGGCGACCGAGCCGAACTGCGGGCCGGAACGCCGCAATCGCATTTCTTACCGGCTCCCCGGAATTGGCCGAACGTGTTGCCTCAGGCACCGAACGCATCAACCGCCGGCACGATCCGGGGATCGGCGGACGAAGATCGCCGGTGCCATGATGAGCGAGGTTTCCCCATCGAGGAATCCTGATCTTTCCCAGCACCCGGCCGATCCGGGCGCGGCTGCCCGCGCCCGGACGACGCCCACCCGGCGGCCGGGCAGTGACGAAGGCGGAGGCGATGACCGACGTCCTGCGGACCCGGCGACCGGCCCCACCGGCGCGGCCCCACCCCGGCCGCTCCGCGCCGGCCACCGCCGCCCAGCGGCAGATGTGGCAACTGGACCGACTCGTCCCGGGCTCGGCCGGTTACCTGGTGCCGTTGGCCTACCGGCTGCACGGCCCGCTCGACGTTCCGGCGCTGTCCGCGACGCTCGACGACCTGGTGGCCCGGCACGCCGCCCTGCGGACCACGCTCGCGGCCGGACCGGTCGGCGACGACACCGACCTGGTCCAGGTGGTCCACGAGCCGCGCTCCGGGCTGCTGCGGGTGCACGACCTCAGCGGCCTGCCGAGCTGGCAGCGCGACCGGGAGGTCCGCACCCGGCTGCGCGCCGCCGCCCGCGAGCCGCTCGACCTGGCGCGCGGGCCGGTGCTGCGGGCCGACCTGCTGCGGTGCGCGCCGCAGGAGCACGTGCTTCTGCTGACGATCCACCACGTGGCGATCGACGAGTGGTCGTTGGGCGTCCTGCACGAGGAGTGGGAGCGGCTCTACGCCGCCCACCGCGCCGGGCGGCCGGCCACCCTCGACCCGGTGGCCGGCGACTGCCGCGACCACGCGATCCGGCAACGGGACTGGCTCGCCGGGGCGGAGGCGTCGGCCCAGCTCGACTACTGGCGGCAGCAGCTCGCCGGCGCTCCCGCGGCGCTCGACCTGCCCACCCGGGGGCCGCGCCCGGCGGTGCCGTCCGACGCGGGCGCCACCCTCGCGGTGCCGTTGGCGGTGCCCGCCGAGGAACTGGCCGCGTTCTGCCGGCGGGCGGGCGCGTCGCCCTACATGGTGCTGCTGTCGGTGCTGCACGTGCTGCTGGCCCGGTGGACCGGCGAGCGTGACGTCGTGGTGGGCACGCCGGTGGCCGGCCGGCGCGGCCCGGAGACCCGGCAACTCGTCGGCCTGCTGCTCAACACCGTCGCGATCCGGGCCCGGCTGGACGACGACCCGACCTTCGCCGCCCTGCTGGATCGGGTGCGCGGCGCGGTGCTGGACGCCCTCGGCCGGGAGGAGCTTCCCTTCTCGACGGTGCTGGAGACGCTGCGCCCGGCCCGCCGGGCCGGGTTCGACCCGCTGTTCCAGGTGATGTTCGTGTACGCCCGCGACGCCGCCCCGCCCCGCCTGGACGGGCTCCAGGTGAGCACCGTCGAGGTGCCTGTCGACACCGCCAAGTTCGATCTCACGGTCGCGGTCCGGGAGAACGACCGGGGTCTGCGCACCGTGCTGGAGTACCGCACCGACCTCTTCGACGCCGACACGATGACCCGCCTCGCCGGGCACTTCCAGACGCTGCTGGCGTCGCTGCTGGCCGACCCGGACGCGCCGGTGGGCGCCGCCGTCATGCTTCCCGCCGCGGAGCACCGGCGACTGGTCGGCGAGTGGAACCGCACCGCCACCCCGGCCGAGCCGGACGAGCTGGTGCACGTGCTGATCGAGGAGCAGGCCCGGCGTACCCCCGACGCGGTGGCGGTGACCGACGACGTGGCCGCGCTGAGCTACCGGGAGCTGCACGCCCGCGCCGACGCGCTGGCGCAGACGCTGCGCGCGCGGGGCGTCGGCGTCGGCGGCCTGGTCGGGGTGCTGCTGCCCCGCGCGGTCGGATTCACCGTGGCGGTGCTCGCGGTGCTGCGGGCCGGCGCGGCCTACGTGCCGATGGACCCGGCGAACCCACCGGCCCGGCTTCGGCACCTGATCGACGACACCGCCGCGCGGGTCGTGCTCACCTGCGCGGAGCTGGCACACCTGGTGCCGGGGGACGCGGCGCTGCTGGTGCCGGAGGCGGACCCCCCGGCGGCGGTGGAGCCGGCCCGCGGCGGCGGGCCGCGACGCCGGCCGCGCCGCCTTCCCGCGCCCACCGCGGACGACCTGGCGTACGTCATCCACACCTCCGGGTCGACCGGCCGCCCGAAGGGCGTGCTGGTCACCCACCGGGGAGTCGCCAACTACGTGCGCTGGGCCGCCCAGGCCTACCGGCTGCGCGCCGGCGACGTGGTGCCGCTGCACTCGTCGGTCGGGTTCGACCTGACCGTGACGAGTCTGCTGGTGCCGCTGGCCGCCGGCGCCACGGTCCGGATGCTCGGCGAGCACCTCGGCCCGGCCGCGCTGGGCGAGGCGCTGCGCGACACCACCACGCCGTTCGGCCTGGTCAAGATCACCCCCGCCCAGTTGGAGCTGGTCACGCACCAGCTCCGCCCGGACGAGCTGCCCGGCCGGACCCGGTGCTTCGTGATCGGCGGCGAGAACCTGCGCGCCGACCAGGTCGCGCCGTGGCGGGCGTACGCGCCGGAGACCGCGCTGGTCAACGAGTACGGCCCGACCGAGACCGTGGTCGGCTGCGCCGCGTACGAGGTGGAGCCGGACACCCCGGTCGACGGCTCGGTGCCGATCGGCCGGCCGATCGCCAACACCGCGCTGTACCTGCTCGACGGGTGGGGCAACCCGGTGCCGGTGGGCGTGGTCGGCGAGCTGCACGTCGGCGGCGCCGGGGTGGCGCGCGGTTATCTGGGGCAGCCGGACCGCACCGCCGAGCGGTTCCGGCCCGACCCGTTCTCCGGCGTGCCCGGCGCGCGCCTCTACCGCACCGGTGACCTGGCCCGCCGGCGCCCGGACGGGGTCTTGGAATACCTGGGTCGCACCGACCGGCAGGTCAAGCTGCGCGGCTACCGGATCGAGTGCGGCGAGATCGAAGCGGCGATCCGGCGGCACCGGCCGCGCGCCGACGTGACCGTCCACCTGCGCCGCGACGACCCCGCCGACCCGCGCCTGGTGGCCTACCTGGCCGGCGACGACGCGGACCCGGCCGAACTGCCGGCCGCGCTCGCGGCCGAACTGCCGTCCTGGCTGGTGCCGGCCGCGTTCGTGCGGTTGGACGCGCTGCCGCTGACCGGCAACGGCAAGGTCGACCCGGACGCGCTGCCCGCACCGGGCCCGGCGGACGTCCGCCGGGCCGCCGCGCCGGGCGGCGCCGGCAACACCGCGCCCGACCGCGCCCGGACCGGCGGGCCGGACCAGCACGCGCTCGGGCCCGGTTCGCCGGTCGTGGCCCGCTCCGGCGACGCCGCGACGGTTCCCGCCGCGCCGCCGGGCCGGTGGGACGCCGAACGGGTACGCCTGGAGCGGCTGGTCGCCCAGGTGTGGCGCGAGGTGCTGGGTGTCGACGAGGTCGGCCCCGGGGACAGCTTCTTCGACCTGGGTGGGCACTCGATGCGGCTGCTGGCCGTGCTCGACCGGCTGCGCGCCCGGCTCGGCGACGTGCTGACCGCCACCGACCTGTTCCGCCACCCCACGCCGGAGTCGCTTGCCGCGTACCTGGTCGGGGTCACCGGAACCGGCGCGGACCCGCAGCCGGCGGCCCCGCCCGTCCCGCTGCCGACCGCGACCGCCGGGCCGGCCGACGGTCCGGTCGCCGTGGTGGGCATGGCCTGCCGCTTCCCGGGCGCCCGCACCGTGGACGAGTTCTGGGCGAACATCCGCGACGGGGTGGAGTCGGTGCGCGAGTTCACCGTCGAGGAGATGCTCGCCGACGGCGCGGACCCGGCCCGCATCGACGACCCGGCGTACGTGCGCGCCGGCACCCTGCTGCCCGGCATCGACGAGTTCGACGCGGCCTTCTTCGGCCTCACCCCGCGCGAGGCGCAGACGCTGGACCCGCAGCACCGGCTGTTGCTGGAGTGCGCCTGGCACGCGCTGGAGCACGCCGGTCACGACCCGTCCCGCCATCGCGGTCGGGTCGGCCTGTTCGCCGGCTCCGGCCGCAGCTCCTACCTGCTCGACCACCTCAGCGGTCACCCGGAGCTGACCGAAGGGCTCAGCGAGCACCAGATCTCGCTCGGCAACGACAAGGACTTCCTGCTCAGCCGGGTGGCCTACCAGCTCGACCTGACCGGTCCCGCGGTCACCGTGGCCACCGCCTGCTCGACCTCGCTGGTGGCCGTGCACCTCGGCCGGCAGAGCCTGCTCACCGGCGAGTCCGACGTGGTGCTGGCCGGCGGCGTCAGCGTCTTCCCCGCCCAGCGGCGCGGATACCTCTGGCACGACGGGGGCATCTACTCCCCCGACGGGCACTGCCGGCCGTTCAGCGCCGACGCGCGCGGCAGCATCGAGTCCAGCGGAGTCGGCGTGGTCGTGCTCAAGCGGCTGGCTGACGCGCTCGCCGACGGCGACACGGTCTACGCGGTGATCCGCGGCTCGGCGATCAACAACGACGGGGCGCGCCGCACCGGCTACACCGCGCCCGGCGTCGCCGGGCAGGTCGAGGTGATCAGCCGGGCCCTGGCCACGGCCGGGGTGAACGCCCGCTCGGTGGGCTACGTGGAGGCGCACGGCACCGGCACCAGCCTCGGCGACCCGATCGAGGTGGCCGCGCTGACCGAGGCGTTCCGGCGCGGCACCGACGCGCGCGGCTTCTGCGCGCTCGGCTCGGTCAAGGCCAACATCGGGCACACCGACGCGGCGGCCGGGGTGGCCGGCCTGATCAAGACCGTGATGGCGCTGTGGACGCGCACCCTGCCGCCGACCATCAACGTGGACCGGCCGCACCCGGCGATCGACGTCGCGACCGGCCCGTTCCGGCTCGACCGCGTCGCCCGCCCGTGGGCGGCCGACGGTCCGCGCCGGGCCGGGGTCAGCTCGTTCGGCATGGGCGGCACCAACGCGCACGTGGTCCTGGAGGAACCGCCGCCGCCGGCCCGGCCGCCGGTCCCGGCCCAGGGCGGGCCCCGGCTGCTGGTGGTGTCGGCGCGCACCCCGGCCGCGCTGGAACGCGCCACCGGGCAGCTCCGCGACCACCTCGACGCCCACCCGGAGCTGGCGCTCGCGGACGTGGCGGCGGCGCTGGGCCGCCGGCAACCGATGCCCCACCGGCGGTACGTGGTGGCGGCGGACCCCGCCGACGCGGTGTCCGCGCTGGACACGCCGGCACGCCGGTTCACCGGCAGCCATCCGGGCGGCCGGCGGACGCTGGTGTTCGCGTTCCCCGGGCACGGCGCCCAGCACGTGGCGATGGGCGCCGGTCTCCACCGGTCCGAGCCGACCTACCGGGCGGTGGTGGACGAGTGCGCCGAGCTGCTCGGCCCCGACCTGGGCCGGGACCTGCGCGCCGTGCTCACCCCGCCGCCGGGCGGGCACCCGGCGGCCCAGCGGCTGCTCGACCGTCCCGCCCTGGTGCAGCCCGCGCTCTTCGTCACCGAGTACGCGCTGGCCCGCACGCTGCTGGCCCGGGGTGTCACGCCGGACCTGATGGTCGGGCACAGCCTCGGCGAGTACGTGGCCGCCTGCCTGGCCGGTGTCTTCTCCCTCGCCGACGCGCTGCGCCTGGTGCGGGTGCGCGGCGAGTTGGTGGAACGTACGCCGGTCGGGGCGATGGTCGCGGTGGGGCTGCCCGAGGCGACGGTGACCGCGCTGCTCGACGACGGGCTGTCGCTGGCCGCGGTGAACGCCCCCGAGTTGTGCGTGGTCTCCGGCGACCCGGCTGCGGTCGCCCGGCTGCGGGACCGGTTGGCCGCCGACGGGGTCGACTGCCGGCCGCTGCGGGTGACGCGCGGCTACCACTCGGCGCTGCTCGACGAGATCCTGGACGAGTTCGCCGCGCACGCCGCCACGGTGGACTACGCCGAACCCGAGCGCCCCTACCTGAGTAACCTGACCGGCGCTCCGGTCACCCCCGGCCTGGTCACCGAGCCGGCGTACTGGGTGCGGCACCTGCGCGAGCCGGTCCGGTTCGCCGGATCGGCCGCGCTCTGCGCCGAGCAGGAGGCGGCGGTGGTCGAGGTGGGCCCCGGGCACGCGCTCGGCGGCCTGGCCCGGCTCGCCGGCCTGCGCCCGGCGCACGCGGTGGCGGCGATGCGCCACCCCCGCGCCGACGCCGACGACCTGGCCACGCTGCTCGACGCGGTGGGACGGCTCTGGCTGGCCGGCGTTCCGGTCGACCTGGACCGCTTCCACGCCGACGGCACCCGCCGCCTCCCCCTCCCCGGCTACCCGTTCGAACGCCACCGCCACTGGATCACCCCCACCCGCCACCCCGCCCACCCCGCCCACCCCATCGCCCCCTCGTTCACGGAAACAGTGGCCATTCCGGGCGGGATGGGCCCTCTTTCCGTGAATCAGCGCGAGGTGGGGCGCGAGGTGGGGCGCGAGGTGGGGGTGGGGAATCGGCCGGGGGTGAGTGCGGCTTTCGTGGCGCCGGTGGGGACGGTGCAGGAGGTGGTGGCGGAGGTCTGGGAGGAACTGCTCGGCATCCGGCCGATCGGGGCGCTCGACGACTTCTTCGAACTGGGCGGGCACTCGCTGCTCGCCACCCAGGTAGTGGTGCGGCTGCGCGCCCGCCTCGGCGTCGCGGTGTCACTGGAGACGGTCTTCTCCCGGCCCACCGTCGCGGCGCTGGCGGCGGCGCTGCCCGTGCCGGTCGACCGGGCGGCGACGTTCCCGGCCGACCGGTCCGCTCCGGCGGCCCCACCCGCGGCCGGGACGGCCGAAGCGGGCACAC
>NZ_JBFAGS010000017.1:35697-135275 GCF_040653835.1 Micromonospora sp. NPDC050980
CGCACACCGACAGCCGGCACGGGCCCGGCCGGGACGGCCGAAGCGGGCACACCGACAGCCGGCACGGGCCCGGCCGGGACGGCCGAAGCGGGCACACCGACAGCCGGCACGGGCCCGGCCGGGACGGCCGAAGCGGGCACACCGACGGCCGGCACGGGCCCGGCCGGAGCGGACAGATCAGAGGCCGGCGCGGCCGGTGACCGCGCCGACCCCGGACGCGAAACCGGTCCCGCAGGCGCGGCGCCGGTAACGCCGGCCGGAGCGCGCATCCCCCGCGCCGCACCGGACGCCGGCCCGGCGCCGCTCTCCTCCGGCCAGCACCGCCTGTGGTTCCTCGACCAGGCGTACGCGCAGAACGCCTACACCGTCGGCACCACGCTGCTGCTCGACGGGGCGCTCGACGAGGACGCGCTGCGCGCCGCGCTGGCCGGGGTGGTGCGGCGACACGAGGCGCTGCGTACCGTGTTCCCGCTCGGCCCGGACGGCGACCCGGTGCAGCGGGTGTGCCCCGCCGGGCCGGTGGAGCTGCCGGTCCGGACCGCCCCGGCCGAACCGGACCCGGTCGGGCCGCCGAGCATCGTCGAACCGGCGGTGGCCGATGCGCTGCCCGGCTGGGTGCACGCCGCCCTCGCCGCCGACGTGCGACGCCCGTTCGACCTGGCCGGCGGGCCGCTGTTCCGGGCCGTGCTGCTGCGCGTCGCCGACGACCGGCACGTGCTGTCGCTGACCATGCACCACGCCGTCTCCGACGGCTGGTCACTCGGCGTGGTGGCCCGCGAGGTGGCCGCGCTCTACGCCGCCGCCCGGGAGGGACGCGCCGATCCGCTGCCCGAGCTGGCCGTCCAGTACGGCGACTACGCGCGCTGGCAGCGCACCCGGCTGGCCGAACCGGACCACCCGGACCTGGCGTACTGGCGGGCGCAGCTGGCCGGGGTGCCTGCCGCCCTGGAGCTGCCCACCGATCGGCCGCGCCCGCCGGTGCAGACGTTCGACGGCGCGGTCCGCACGCTGGTCCTGCCCCGGCCGGCCGCCGACGCGCTGCGCCGGTTCAGCCAGGAGCACGGCGCCACGCTGGCCATGACGTTGCTGGCCGCGTGGCAGACGGTGCTCTTCCGCTGGAGCGGCCAGCGGGACTTCTGCGTCGGCACCCCGGTCGCCGGCCGGATCCGCGCCGAGCTGGAACCGATGGTCGGCTTCTTCGTCACCATGCTGCCGATGCGAACCGTGCTGGACGGCGACTGGACGTTCACCGAGCTGCTCGGTCGGGTCCGGCGCACCGCGCTGGACGCCTACGACCACCAGGAGGTGCCGTTCGAGCGGCTGGTGGACCTGGTCGACGCGCCCCGCGACCTGAGCCGCAACCCGCTGTTCCAGGTGATGTTCAACCTGCTCAACGTGCCCGAGCAGCGGGACGTGGAGGCGGCCGGGGTGCGGATGACCCCGTTCGCGGTCGAGCCGGGCATCGCCCAGCAGGACCTGGCGCTGTACGCGTACGAGGTGGCCGAGGGGCTGCGGTTCCGGCTGGAGTACAACACCGCGCTGTTCGACGCCACGACCGCCGAGCGGATGGTCGGTCACCTGCAGACCCTGCTCGCCGCCGCGGTCACCGACCCGGGCGTCCGGCTGGCGGCGCTGCCGCTGCTCACCGCCGCCGAGCGGGCCCGGCTCGCCGAGTGGAACGACACCGCCACGCCGGCCGGCTGGGACGGCTCGCCCGGGGCGCCGACGCTCGTCGACCTGTTCGCCCACCGGGTGGCGACCGGCCCCGACCGGCCGGCGGTCACGTTCGGCCCGACCACACTCGACTACGCCACGCTCGACGCCCGCGCCAACCGGCTCGCCCACCGGCTGCGCCGCGCCGGGGTCGGCCCGGACGTGCCGGTCGCGGTCTGCCTGCCCCGCTCGCCCGAGCTGCCGGTCGCGCTGCTCGGCGTGCTCAAGGCCGGCGGCGCGTACGTGCCGGTGGATCCGGAGTACCCGGTGGAGCGGCAGCGCTACGTGCTGGCGCACAGCGGCGCCCCGGTGCTTGTCACCGAGCCGGGCCTGGTCGACCGGTTCGCCGACTTCGACGGCACGGTGACGACGCCGGACGCGGCCGGGGAGCCGGACACCGCGCCCCCGCCGTCGGTCGGGCCGGACCACCTGGCGTACCTGATCTACACCTCCGGCTCGACCGGCCGCCCCAAGGGCGTGCGGGTCACCCACGGCGCGGTGGTCAACACGCTCGCCGCGATGCGCGAACGCCCCGGCCTGACCCGCGACGGCACCATGCTGGCGATGGCCAGCTTCGCCTTCGACATGTCCGTGCCGGAGCTGTTCCTGCCGCTCGTGGTCGGCGCCCGGATGCTGCTCGTGGACCGCGACGTCGCCTACGACGCGCCCCGGCTGGCCGCGCTGCTCGCCGCCGAGCGGGTCACCCTGGCCCAGGGCACGCCGACGACCTGGCGGCTGCTCATCGAGTCCGGCTGGACCGGCACGCCCGGGCTGACCGCGGTCTGCGGCGGCGAGGCGGTGCCCGCGCCGCTGGCCCGGCAACTGGCCGACCGGGTGGACGCGCTGTGGAACCTCTACGGCCCGACCGAGGCCGCGGTCTGGGCCACCATGGACCGGATCACCGCCGACGACACCCGGCCCACGATCGGCCGCCCGATCGGCAACATGCGGGTGCACCTGCTGGACGCGGCGGCGCAGCCGGTCCCGGTCGGCGTGCCCGGCGAGATCCACCTGGGCGGGCCGGGGCTGGCCCGCGACTACCACGGCGACCCGGCGCTGACCGCCGCGCGTTTCGTGCCCGACCCGGACGGTGGCGGCCGGCTCTACCGCACCGGCGACCTCGGCCGCCGGCTCGCCGACGGGCGGATCGAGTTCCTCGGGCGGGGCGACTCGCAGGTGAAGGTGCGCGGGTTCCGGATCGAGCTGGGTGAGATCGAGGCGGTGCTGCGCCGGCACGACGCGGTCCGCGACGCGGCCGTGGTGGTCCGCGAGGACGCGGGCGAGAAGTCCGTGGTGGCCTACCTGACCCTGACCGGCGGGCCCGAGCCCGACGCCGGGGGCGAACTGACCGCCGACTTCACCGCCGACCCGGCGCCGTGGCGGGCGTACGTGCGGACCTGGCTGCCGGACTACATGGTGCCGTCGGCGTTCGTGCCGCTTTCCCGGATGCCGCTCAACGCCAACGGCAAGGTCGACCGGGCGGCCCTGCCCGCGCCCCGCCGGGACCGGGCGGCGGCCGGCGCCGGCGAGCCGGACACCCCGCTGCGCGCGGCGCTGGCCCGGCGCTGGGCGGAGGTGCTCGGCTACGACCGGGTCGGCATCGACGACGACTTCTTCGACCTGGGCGGCGACTCCTTCCGGGCGATCAAGGCGCTGGCCGGCAGCGAGCCGGCGATCAGCGTGCTCGACCTGTTCCGCCACCCGACCATCCGGGCGCTGACCGCGCACCTGGATGCCACCGGCGGCTCCGCCGGGCGGCTGCTGCACGAGCTGACCCCGGCCCGGCCGGGCCCGCCGGCCACGCTGACGCTGCTGTGCGTGCCGTTCGGCGGCGGCTCCGCGATCACCTTCCAGCCGCTCGCGGACGCCCTGCCGGCCGGGGTGTCGCTGTACGCGCTGGAGCGGCCCGGGCACGACCTGAACCGCCCGGACGAGCCGATGCTCGGCCTGGACGAGCTGGTGGAACGCTGTGTGGCCGAGGTGGTCGAGCAGATCACCGGCCCGGTGGCGGTGTACGGGCACTGTGTGGGCGGCGCCGAGGCGGTGGAGCTGGCCCGCCGGCTGGAGGCGGCCGGCGTCGAGGTGACCGGCGTGGCGATCGGCGCGCACTTCCCCGCGCCCCGGCTGCCCGGCCGGGTGTTCGGCTGGCTGCGCCGGTGGTTCCCGGTGGAGCGCTGGGCGTCGAAGCGGCGGACGCTGGAGTCGCTGCGCGCGATGGGCTTCTTCACCGAGGTCTTCGACGCCCGGGAGAAGGACTTCGTGATGCGGGTGGTCCTGGCCGACGCGGCCCGGGGCGAGGACTACTACACCGACGTCTACGCCGCGGGGCTGCCGCGCAGGCTGTCCGCACCGCTGGTCTGCGTGGTCGGCGGCGGCGACCGGGCCACCGAGCTGTACCAGGAGCGCTACCTGGAGTGGGAGTTCTTCGCCGACCGGGTGTCGCTGGAGGTCATCGACGGTGCCGGGCACTACTTCGCCAAGCACCAGCCGGCCGAGCTGGCCGCGATCATCCTCCGGCACTGCGCTGCCGCGCCGGACGGCTCCACCCGCCGAACCGCGCCGGACGGCACCGCCGCCGGACCCGCGCCGGCGGACCCGGCTCCGAGCGCCGCCGGACCCGCGCCGGCGGACCCGGCTCCGAGCGCCGCCGGACCCGCGCCGGCGGACCCCGACCGGACCGCCGCCGTACCCGTCAAGACGCGGCCGGCGGACGCGGCCCGGACCGACACGCGGACCTCGCCCGCCGGGGACGTCGCCACCCGGCGCCGGGCGACGCCCAGCCTGGCGGTGTTCTACCTTGTCGCGATCGGCCAACTGGTCTCGCTGATCGGCAGCGGCCTGACCGCGTTCGGCATGGGCCTGTGGGTCTACCAGCGCACCGGCTCGGTGTCGCTGTTCGCCACCGCCACCGTGCTGGCGCTGCTGCCGGCGGTGGTGCTCTCCCCGATCGCCGGCGCGTTGGCCGACCGGTGGGACCGCCGAAGAATCATGGTGCTCGCCGACTGCCTGGCCGCCACCGGCACGGTGAGCCTGGCGCTGCTGCTCTGGCTCGGCCAGCTCCACCTGTGGCACATCTTCACCGCGATCACCGTCACCGCCGTGGCCACCGCGTTCCAGCAACCCGCCTACCAGGCGGCGGTGACCCAGCTCGTGCCGAAGCGCTACTACGGGCGGGCCAATGGCATCGTCTCGCTCGGCACCGCCACCAGCACCGTGCTGGCCCCGCTGGTCGGCGGCGCGCTGGTGCTCGCCGTCGGGCTGCGCGGGATCGTGGTCATCGACCTGGTCACGTTCGCGGTGGCGGTGACCGTGACGCTGTCGGTCCGCTTCCCGGACACGCTGTTCGTGCGCCGGGAGGAACCGTTCCGGCGCGAGGTGCTGGGCGGCTGGCGGTTCATCGTCCGACGACACGGGCTGGTCGCCCTGGTCGTGCTGGTCGCGTCGCTGAACTACTTCTTCGCCATGGTCGAGGTGCTGGTCACGCCGCTCACCCTCTCCTTCGGCGACCCGGCGGTGCTCGGCCGGGTGCTGGCCGCCAGCGGCGTCGGCATGGTCGTCGGGTCGGTGCTGATGGGCGTCTGGGGCGGCGCCGCCCGGCGCACCACGGGCATCCTGGCCAGCGTCGTGCTGCTCGGCGTCTCGCTGCTCACCGTCGGGCTGCGGCCGGACCCGCTGTTCCCGGCGCTCGGCCTGTTCGGCATGGGCCTGGCCACCGCACTGGTGAACACGCACTGGCTGGCCATCGTGCAGGCCAAGGTGGGCCTCGAACTCCAGGGCCGGGTGCTGGCCATGGCGCAGATGCTGTCCTGGCTGATGGTGCCGGCCGGCTTCCTCAGCGCCGGCCCGCTCGCCGAGCGCGTGCTCGCGCCGCTGGCCCGGCCCGGCGGCCCGCTCGCCGGGCTGGTCGGCACCGGGCCGGGGCGCGGGATGGCGCTCGCCGTGATCCTGGCCGGGCTGTGCGCGCTCGCGCTCGCCGCCGGTGGGATCGCGTACCGGCGGATCCGGCGACTGGAGGACGAGCTGCCGGACAACGACCCGGGCCGCGTCGTCCTGGCCGACAAGGACCGCATCCAGGAGGAGGCGGACCGCCGCCTCGCGGCGGTCGGCGGGGCCCGGTGAGCGCGCCCGCCCGGCCCGCCGGCCCGACCCGCCGCGCCGCTCGCCGCTCCGGGGGCGGCGCGGCCACTGTCGACTGCCTGCACCGGATGGTCACCGCCCAGGCGGCGCGGACCCCCGACGCGGAGGCGGTCCGGCACCGCGACACCACAATCTCCTACCGGGATCTCGACGTGGCGGCGAACCGGCTGGCCCGGGTGCTGCTGGCGCGCGGCGTCGGCCGCGGCGACCGGGTCGGCGTCTGCCTGCCGCGTACGCCGGACCTGGTGGTCGCGCTGCTCGCCGTGCTCAAGGCCGGTGCCGCGTACGTGCCGCTGGACCCGGCGTACCCGGCGGCCCGGGTAACGTTCATGACCGCCGACTCGGGGGCGCGGCTGGTGCTGACCACCACCGGCCTCGCCGACCGGTTCAGCGGCCGGACCGTGCGGGTGGACCGGGTCGACCCGGCCGGCGACCACACCGACCCGGCGACGCCGGCCACCCCGGACGACCTGGCGTACGTCATCTACACCTCCGGTTCCACCGGACGCCCGAAGGGCGTGGCGATCGAGCACCGCTCGGCGTCGGCGCTGCTGCACTGGGTGCGGCAGACGTTCGACGACACCGAGCTGGGTGGGATGCTCGCGGCCACCTCGGTCTGCTTCGACCTGTCCGTCTTCGAGATCTTCGGCCCGCTGGCCTGGGGCGGCCGGGTGCTGCTCGTCGACGACGTGCTGGCGCTGGCCGCGCCCGGGGCGGACCGGCTGCCGGTCACGCTCGTCAACACCGTGCCGGCCGCGATGGGCGAACTGCTCGCCGCCGGGGCGCTGCCGCCGGGCGTCCGCACGGTCTGCCTGGCCGGCGAGCCGCTCACCGCCGCGCTGGCCGCGCGGGTGTGGGCGCGCCCGCAGGTGCGCCGGCTGTGCAACCTCTACGGCCCGTCCGAGGACACCACGTACTCGACCTGGGCCGAGGTGCCGCCGGACGGCGGCGACCCGCCGATCGGCCGGCCGTTGCCGGGCACCCGGGCGTACGTGCTCGACCCGGCCGGCCGGCCGGTGCCGCCGGGCGAGGACGGTGAGTTGTATCTGGCCGGCGCCGGGCTGGCGCGCGGCTACCTGGACCGGCCGGCGGAGACCGAGGCCCGGTTCCGGCCGGACCCGTTCCGGCCGGGCGAGCGGATGTACCGCACCGGCGATCGGGTCCGGTTGCGCCCGGACGGGCAACTGGCCTACCTGGGCCGGCTCGACGACCAGGTGAAGCTGCGCGGTTACCGGATCGAGCTGGGCGAGGTGGCAGCCCGGCTCGCCGCCCTGCCCGGCGTCCGCGGGGCAACCGCCGCCGTCCGGCCCGGCCCGGCCGGGCTTCCGTTGCTGGTCGCCTATCTGGTCGGGCGGCGGCGCGACGACGTCCGGGCCCGGCTGGCCGAGGTGCTGCCCGCGCCGCTGGTGCCGGCGGCCGTGGTGTGGCTGGACCGGCTGCCCACGCTGCCCAACGGCAAGGTGGACCGCGCGGCGCTGCCCGCCCCGGCGTTCGGCCCCACCTCCGACCCCGGTGCCGGCCCGCTCGGCGCGACCGGCGCGCTGGTGGCGGCGGTGTGGCGGGAACTGCTCGGCGTGCCGGTCACCGGCGGCGAGGACGACTTCCTCGCGCTCGGCGGCGACTCGCTGCTCGCGGTGCGCTGCGCCACCCGGCTGACCGCCGCCACCGGCCGTCGGGTCCACCCCGGCGACCTGTTCGACCACCCGACCGTCGCCGCGCTCGCCGCCCACCTCGACACACCGCCCACCCCGGACGACGCGCCGGTCGCCGAGGCGGCGGCCGGTGACGGGCCGGCCCCGCTCTCCGCCGCGCAGCGGCGGTTCTGGTTCCTGCACCGGCTCGACCCGGACGACACGTCCTATCTGCTGGCGTTCGCGGTCCGCTTCGCCGCGCCGCTGGAGGCGGCCCGGCTGACCCGGGCGCTGCACCGGGTGGTCGAGCGGCATCCCGCGCTGCGTACCGTCTTCCCCACCGGGCCGGACGGGCCGGTGCAGGTGGTCCGGGCCGACGCCCGGCCGGGTGTCGACGTCGCGCCGTCCGAGCCGGGCAGCGCGCTCGACGCCCGGCTCGCCCGGCTGGCCGCCGAGGCCACCGCGACCCCGATGGACCTGGCGGCCGGGCCGCTGCTGCGCGCGCGCTTGGTGCCCGACGACGCCGGGCGGGCGGAGGCGCTGCTGCTGGTGGCGCACCACGCCGTCGCGGACGACTGGTCGTTCGGGGTGCTGGTGCGGGACCTCGCGGAGGCCTACGACGACCCGGACGCGCCACCCGGTGAGCCGGCGCCCGGCCCGGCCGTCCTCGCCGCCGCCCAGCGCGCCTGGCTGGCCGCCCCCGAGGGCCGCCGCGCGACCGACGACCTGCTGCGCGAACTCCGCGACGCCCCGGAGGTAAGCAGGGGCCCCCTCTTAACGCCTGTGGTAGAGCAGGGGCCCCTTCTTAACACCCGAGGCACCCGAGGCACCCGAGGCACCCGAGGCACCCGAGGCACCGGGCGGGGGGCCGCGCTGCGGACCACCGTGGACCCTGCGACGGCGGCGGCGGTACGCCAGTTGGCCCGCACCTGCCGGGCCAGCCTGCACATGGTCGGGCTGGCCGCGTTCGCGGCGCTGCTCGGCGCCGCCGCCGGCCGCGACGATTTGCTGGTCGGCGTCGCGTTCGCCGGCCGCACCAGCGTGGCCGCCGAGCGCAGCGTCGGTTGCCTCGTCAACACGCTGCCGCTGCGACTGCGCCCGGCGCCGGACCGCGCGTTCGCCGACCTGCTCGCCGAGGCGCGGCGGGTCACGTTGTTCGCCGCCGCCCGCCAGGACGTCCCGTTCGACCTGCTGGTGGAGCGGCTGCGCCCGACCCGCCGGCCGGACCGCAACCCGCTGGTGCAGGTCGCGTTCGGGGTGCAGAACGCCCCGCCGGCCCGGCACCGCAGCGTCGCCGGCGGCGAGTTCACCGGTGTCGAGCTGACCCCGGACGCCGCCCGCCTCGACCTGACGCTCTGGCTGGACGACCGGCGGGACGCCCTGGAGGCGCTCTGGACCTACCGCACCGACCTGTTCGACCACGACACGGTGGCGGCGTGGCACCGCCGCCTCACCGCGCTGCTGCGTACCGCCGCCGCCGACCCCCGGCGCAGTCTGGCCGACTGCGCCGACACCGCTGGGAGTGAGAGATGACCGATCAGATCCGGGTCGCGCGGCCCGTCCCCCGCCGCGGCCGGGAACGGAACCTGGTGGACGTACGCCCGGACTGGCCGGGCGGCCCGCTGCCGGCGCTGGTGCGCGCCGGCGTGCCCGACGTGGACCTGGCCGGCTGGCTCGCCGGGCACCGCGACGAGGTGGACGAGCTGGCCCGCCGCGCCGGGGCGGTGCTGTTCCGCGGCTTCGCGGTGGCCGGCGCGGACGACTTCCGTACCGTGATGGGGGCGCTCTCCGGCGAGGTGCTGGCCTACGGCGAACGGTCGTCGCCGCGCAGCCGGGTCACCGAGGGCGTCTACACCTCCACCGAGCACCCGGCCGACCAGCCGATCGTGCTGCACAACGAGCAGTCGTACACGGTCACCTGGCCGCTGCGCATCGTGTTCCACTGCGAGGTCGCGCCGGCCGCCGGTGGGCGTACGCCGCTGGCGGACAGCCGCCGGGTGCTGGCCCGGCTGCGCCCGGAGACGGTCGACGGGTTCGAGCGCCGGGGTGTGCTCTACCGGCGCAACTACCTGCCCGGCATCAGCCTGTCCTGGCAGACCGCGTTCCAGACCGACTCCCGGGCCGAGGTCGAGGCGTACTGCGCGCGGGCGATGATCGACGTGGAGTGGGTGGGCGAGGCGCAGTTGCGCACCCGGCAGGTGCGCCCGGCGGTGCGGCGGCACCCGGTCACCGGGGAACGCACCTGGTTCAACCACGCGTTGTTCTTCCACGTCACCTCGCTGCCCGCGGATGTCAGCGCCGGGCTGCGGGCCGCGTTGGCCGAGGACGACCTGCCCTACCAGACCGCGTACGGCGACGGCACGCCCATCCCGGCGGACGTGCTGGCCGAGCTGCGGGCCGCGTACGCCGCGGAGACCCGCTCGTTCGACTGGCGCGCGGGCGACGTGCTGCTGGTGGAGAACATGCTCGCCGCGCACGCCCGGGAGCCGTTCACCCCGCCCCGGCGGATCCTCACCGCGATGTCCGACCCGGTGGCCGCCCCCGAACTGCACACCCAGGGCGGTGCGTCATGAGCGCCCCGGGGCCCCGCCGCCGTACCGCCGGTGGCACGGCCACCGCGCCGGTGACCCGCCGCACGCTCGGCCCGGACGGCTTCGTGTTGCTGGTCGAGGCCGCCGTGCCGGATCTCGACCTGGCCGGCTGGCTCGCCGGGCGGCGGGCCGAGCTGCTGGCCGACCTGGACCGGCACGCCGCGGTGTTCTTCCGCGGCTTCGACGTGCGCGGCGCGGACGACTTCGGCCGGGCCGCCCGCGAGGTCGGCCCGGAGCTGCTCGGCTACCTGGAGCGGGCCGCGCCCCGGCACGAGGTGGCCGACAAGGTGTTCACCTCCACCGAGTTCAACGCCGCGCAGTGGATTCCGCTGCACCACGAGATGTCGTACTCGCACAACTGGCCGACGCACCTGTTCTTCTTCTGCGCGCAGCCGGCCACCGGCGACGGTGGCGCGACCCCGCTGGCCGCCGAACGGGTGATCACCCCGCTGATCCCGGCGGAGGTGCGGGAGCGGTTCGCCCGCGACGGCGTGCGCTACGTGCGCAACTACGGCCCGCACCTGGACCTGCCCTGGCAGGAGGCGTTCCAGACCACGGACCGGGCGGAGGTGGAGGCGTACTGCGCCGCCTCGGCGACGGAGTTCACCTGGCTGGGCGCGGACGGGCTGCGGACCGTGGCGCGGCGGCAGGCGACGGCCACCCACCCGCGTACCGGGGAGACGGTGTGGTTCAACCACGCCCACCTGTTCCACGTGTCCAACATGCCGCCCGAGGTGGCCGGCGCGCTACTGCGCGAGTACGGCCCGGAGGGGCTGCCCCGCAACGCCTACCACGGCGACGGTGAGCCGATCGGCGACGAGGTGGTCGGCAGCATCCGTGAGCTGTACCGGCAGCACGCGATCTCCGTGCCCTGGCGGCGCGGCGACGTGCTGGTGGTGGACAACTTCCTGGCCACCCACGGCCGGGAACCCTTCACCGGCGACCGGCAGATCCTGGTCGCCATGTCCGACCTCTACGTCAACCGGAGTGTGTGGTGAACGGATACCGTCTGTCCCCGGTCCAGCGGCTGGCCTGGGCCGGCAAGCAGGATCTGGTCCGGGCCCGGGTGCGGCTGGACCGGCCGCTGGACCGCGCCCGGTTGCAGGCCGCCGTCGACGCGGTGGTGGCCCGGCACGAGGCGCTGCGGCTGACCCTGGTGCACCACCCCGGCCTGCGGGTGCCGTTGCAGGACGTGGACGACGAGCGGAGTGTCACCGTCGGCGCGCAGGGCGAGCTGTCGGTGACGCTCGCCGACGACGCGCTGGAGCTGGCCGCCACCCCGCTGATCGCCGACCCGGCCAGCCTGCGCCTGGTCCTGGCGGACCTGGCCCGGGCCTACGCGGGCGACCTGCCGCCGGCCAACGAGGAGGCGTTGCAGTTCCTCGACGTCACCGAGTGGCAGGTGGAGGAGCGGGACGCCGCCCCGGCGCCCGCGCCGGTCGCGCCGGCCGCCCGGCTGGTCGAGCCGCACGGCGACGACCCGGGCGCGGTGGTCACCGCCACGCTGCCCGCGGCCGAGCTGACCGGGATCGCCGAGGCGGCCGGCTGCGGCACCGAAACCGTGCTGCTGGCCGCCTGGGCGCTCGCGGTCGCCCGCCGGGCCGAGGCGCAGGACGGGGCGCAGGACGCGGATCTGGTGCTGGCCCGCTGGCACGACGGCCGCCGGGCCGAGGGCACCGCCGGTGTGGTCGGCCCGCTGGGCGGCTACGGCCCGCTGCGGCTGGCCCTGCCGCTGCCGGCCGCGCCGGCCGAGCTGCTGGCCGCGGTACGCGCCGCCGAGGCCACCGCCGACGAGACGTTCCACCTGATCGACCCGGTCGACGAGACGACCGGCGCGGTCGCCGGGTTCGCGGTGCAGCCGGCGGTCGCCCCGGACGTCCTCGCCGCGTTGGGCGCGGCGACCGCCGTAGTGTCCGTCCCGCCGCCGCCGGCCGGTCCCCGGCTCACCGTGCTCACCGGCACCGGCAGCGGCACCGGCAGCGGCAGCGGCAGCGACGACGGAAGCGGCACCGGCACCGGCACCGGCAGCGACAGCGGCAGCGGCAGCGGCAGCGGCAGCGACGACGGCACCGGCGGCGACGACGGCACCGGTGAGGTCACGCTCCGGGTCAACGGCGGGCAGTGGTTGCTCGACTCGCTGGTGGCGGTGCTGCGCAGCCTGCCGGCCGCGCTGGCCGGGGACGCGCCGCTGGCGGTGCTCGGCGCCGGGGAGGGCGGCTGGCTGTCCGAGGCCGGCGGCGCGGCGGGGGCGGCGTCCACCCGTACCCTCGTCGACCTGCTCGACGCGGGCCTGGCCGGGATGGAACCGCAGGCCCCGGCCGTGGTGGCGGCCGACGGCGCGTACCCGGTCGAGGAACTGGACCGGCGGGCCGCGCGGGTGGCCGCGGCGCTGGCCGCGCGCGGTCTGGCCGGCGCGCCGGTGGGCGTGCTCGCGGCCCGTACCCGGGACACCGTGGTGGCGTTCCTCGGTGTGCTGCGCGCCGGCGCGGTGTTCGTGCCGCTCGACCCGGACGCGCCGGCGCCGCGCCTGGCCGCGCAGTTGCGCGCGGTGCGCGCGCGGTGCGTGGTCGGCGTCGGCGGGCCGGCCACCGTGTCGGTCGACGAGCTGGTCGCGGCCGGCGGCGCAGCGCCGGCGGGGCCGGCGCCGACCGACGCGGCCTACGTCATCTTCACCTCCGGCTCCACCGGCACGCCCCGGCCGGTGCGGGTGTCGCACGCCGCCGCCGCGCACCTGACCGGCGCGCTGGAGGCGAGCGTGTACGCGGGCCGCCCGGCCGGCCTGCGGGTGGCGGTGAACGCGCCGCTGACGTTCGACGCCTCGGTGAAGCAGCTCGTGCAGCTCGCCCACGGGCGCAACCTGTTCCTGGTGCCGGAGGACGTGCGCCGCGACGGCGCGGCGCTCGCCGCCACCCTGGCCGCGCACCGGGTGGACGTGCTCGACCTGACCCCCTCGCAACTTCGCATCCTGCTCGCCGGGGCGGGTGACACCCGGCTGCCCGGCCTGCTGCTGCTCGGCGGCGAGGCGGTGCCCGAGGACCTGTGGGACGCGGTGGCGACCCGGCCGGGCGTGCGCGCGGTGAACCTGTACGGCCCGACCGAGTGCACAGTGGACAGCACCGTCGCGGAGATCCGGGCCGGGGACCCGCCGACCATCGGCCGGCCGTTGCCCGGCGTGGCGGTGCGGGTGCTCGACGAGTGGCTGCGGCCGGTGCCGCCGGGTGTGGCCGGGGAGCTGTGCGTGGCCGGGCCGCAGCTCGCCGACGGCTACCTCGGTGACGAGGAGGCGACCGCCCGCCGGTTCGTGGCGCTGCCGCTGCCCGACGGCGGCGTGGAGCGGGTCTACCGCACCGGCGACCGGGTCCGCTTCGACGCCGGGCGGCGGCTGCGCTACCTGGGCCGGCTCGACGACCAGGTGAAGATCCACGGGTTCCGGGTGGAGCCGGGCGAGGTCGCCGCCGTGCTGCGCGGCCACCCGGAGGTGGCCGACGCCGCGGTGGTCGCCCGCGACGACGACGGGTACGGCGACCGGTTGGTCGCCTACGTCCGGCCCCGCGCCGGCGCCGCGCTCGACCTGACCCGGGTGACCGGGATCAACCCGCACGAGACCCGCTACCTGTACGACGAGATCTTCACCCAGCGGGTCTACCTGCGCGACGGGATCGTGCTGCGTCCCGGCGCGACGGTGCTGGACGTGGGCGCGAACATCGGCATGTTCTCGCTCTTCGTGCACCAGGTCTGCCCGGACGCGACGATCCACGCGTTCGAGCCGGTGCCGGCCGTGGTCGAGGCGTTGCGCCGCAACGTCGCCGAGTTCGGCGTGCCGGCCACGGTGCACGCGCACGGGCTGTCCCGGGAGCCGGGCGAGGTGTCGTTCACCTACTACCCGGGCTATTCGATGATGTCCGGGCACGCCGCGTACGCCGACCCGGACGCCGAGATCGGCGTGATCAAGCGGTACCTGGCCAACGAGCGCGACGCCGGCGCGGGCGAGCGGGACGTGCTGCTCGACCGCGCCGACGAGCTGCTCGCCGAGCGGTTCGCCGGCCGGGAGCT
The DNA here is from genome assembly GCF_040653835.1 of Micromonospora sp. NPDC050980. NCBI lineage: Bacteria > Bacillati > Actinomycetota > Actinomycetes > Micromonosporales > Micromonosporaceae > Micromonospora > Micromonospora sp. NPDC050980. The sequence continues at coordinate 49,823 of NZ_JBFAGS010000017.1, forward strand.
GACCGTGCCGGTCCGGCCGCTGTCGGCGGTGCTGGACGAGCTGACGCCGGCCCGGGTCGACCTGCTGAAGGTCGACGTGCAGCGGGCCGAGGCGGACGTGCTGGCCGGGCTCGACGACCGGCACTGGCCGCTGGTCGCGCAGGTCGCCATGGAGGTGCACGACGCGCCGGGCACCGCGACCGAGGGGCGGCTGGCCGAGCTGGTGGCGCTGCTGGAGGCGCGCGGCTTCACCGTGCTCACCCGCCAGGACGACCTGCTGGCCGGCACCGACCGGCACACCCTGCACGCGGTCCGCCCGGAGTACGCAGCCGCCGACGACCCGGTGGTGGACGCGGGCCCGGCCGTCGCGCCGCCGCTGGAGTGGCTCGCCGAACGGCTGCCGGCGCACCTGGTGCCGGCCGCCGTGGTGGTGCTCGACGAGCTGCCGTTGACCCGCAACGGCAAGCTGGACCGGGCGGCGCTGCCCGCGCCGGTGCCGGAGCGACCGGCCGGGGACCCGGCGGTGACGCCGGCCAACCGGGCCGAGGAGATCCTGGTCGAGGCGTGGCGCGAGGTGCTGGGCGTGGCCGGTTTCGGCGTGACGGACAGCTTCTTCGCGCTCGGCGGCGACTCCATCCGCAGCATCCAGATGCAGGTGGCGGCGCAGAAGCGGGGGCTGTCGTTCCAGCTCAACGACATCTTCGCCCACCAGACGATCCGGGACCTGGTGGCACACGGGCGGGTCACGCTCGACGGTGTCGCGCCCGAGCCGGCCACGCGCGACGGCCGGTTCACGCTGGTCGGCGACGCCGACCGGGAGCTGCTGCCGGACGGGCTGGCCGACGCCTACCCGATGACCGCGCTCCAGCTCGGCATGGTCTACCACGGTGAGCTGACCGGTGACCCGGCCGTCTACCACAACGTCACCGCGCACGAGGTGGCCGCGCCGCTGGACTCTTCGGCGCTGCGCCGCGCGCTCGCCGCCCTGGTGGACGCGCACCCGGTGCTGCGCACCGGCTTCGCGCTCGGCACGTACGCCGAGCCGTTGCAGCTCGTGCACGCGCGGGTGCCGGTCGACCTGCCGGTGACGGATCTGACCGGCCTGGACGCGCCGGCCCGGCGGGCCCGGATCGACGCGCTGGTCGCCGAGGAACGCCGCCGACCGTTCGACTGGACCCGGCCGCCGCTGCTGCGCCTGCACGCGGTCCGCGCCGGCGGCGACGGGTTCACCCTGCTGGTCGCCGAGCACCACGCCGTCCTCGACGGCTGGAGCCTGCACCTGTTCCTGGCCGACCTGCTCGCCGCGTACGACCGGGAGCGGGCCGGCACGCCCGCGGCGGTCGACGCCGGGCTGCCGTTCCGGGAGTTCGTGGCGGCCGAGCGGGCCGCCCTGGCCGACCCGGCGACCCGCCGGTTCTGGCTGGACGGAGCCGGCGCCGCGCCGCCGCTGCTGGTCGGCGGCGGGCAGCCGAGGACCACCACCACCCAGCGGGTGCCGCTGCGGCCCGGCACCACCGAACGGGTCGCCGAGGTCGCCCGCGCCGCCGGGGTGCCGGTCAAGTCCTGGCTGTTCGCCGTGCACCTGCGGCTGATCGGCGAGCTGGCCGGCCGCGACGACGTGGTCAGCGGCCTGGTGGTCGGCGGCCGGCCGGCGGGCGACGGCAGCGCCGCCACGCTCGGGCTGTTCCTCAACACGCTGCCGGTGCGGATCGCGCTCGGCACCCGGTCGGTGGTGGAGCTGGCCGGCGAGGCGTGGCGGGCCGAGCGGGAGCTGATGGGGCACCACCGTTTCCCGCTCGCCGAGATCGTCCGGGCCGGCGGCGCGGGTCCGCGCTTCGACCACTTCTTCAACTGGACGCACTTCCCGCCGCGCCCGGCCGGTGCCGGCAGCCGCGTCGTGGACAGCCGGGGCGTCACCGTGGACGTGGCGTTCAGCCTCGCCGTCGACGCCGAGCTGGACGCCGGGCGGCTCGGGCTGATGGTCCAGTACGACCACCGGCACGTCCCGGCCGACCGGGTGGACGCGCTGGCCGACGGCTTCCGGCGGTTGCTGGCGGCCGACCCGGACGCCCCGCTGCCGCCGGTGGCCGCGCCGTCGCCGGTGGCCGCCGGGGACGCGCGGCAGCGGTGGGCGGAGCGGGTGGCGGCGGCCTGGCAGGAGGTGCTGGGCACCGTCCCGCGCGACCCGGCGACCGGTTTCCTCGCCGCGGGCGGCGACTCGCTGCGCGCGCTGCGACTGGTCACCGTGCTGCGCCAGCGTCACGGCAGCGACCTGACGCTGCCGGAGTTCACGGCGCTGGGCAGCTATCGGGCGCTGGTGGACCGGGTGGCGCGCGGATGACCGGGTTCGGCACCGCCGCGGTGCACGGCGACGACGGTCTCGTTCCCGGCGGGGCCGTCGCGCCGCCGATCGTGCAGAGCGCCACGTTCAGCGCCGAGTCCGACGAACGGTTCACCGAGGTTGCCACCGAGGCGCGCGGCAGCGCGTTCTACACCCGCTACGGCAACCCGAACCACGCACAGGTGGCCGCCGTGGTCGCCGAGCTGGAGGGCGCGGAGACCGGGCTGGTCACCGCCTCCGGGATGGGCGCGATCAGCACTGTCGCGTTGGCCCTGCTCGCCGCCGGCGACCACGTGGTGGTGCAGCGCAGCACGTACGGCGGCACCACCGCGCTGACCACCGGCCTGCTGGCGCGCTTCGGCGTGGCCTGCACCCAGGTCGACCAGACCGACCCGGACGCGTTCACCCGGGCGCTGCGACCGCAGACCCGGCTGGTGCTGGTGGAGACGCCGAGCAACCCGCTGCTGGAACTGACCGACCTGGCCGCCGTGTCGGCGGCGGCACACGCGGCCGGCGCGCTGGTGGTGGTGGACAACACGTTCGCCACGCCGGTCAACCAGCGTCCGCTGGCCGCCGGCGCGGATCTGGTGTGGCACAGCGGCACGAAGTTCCTCGGCGGGCACTCCGACGTGTCCGCCGGGGTGGTGGTCGGCGGCGCGGAGCTGATCGAGCGGGTGTGGCGCACGGCGATCGTCACCGGCGCCACGCTCGGGCCGGTGGACGCCTGGCTGCTGCTGCGCGGCCTGCGGACGCTGCCGCTTCGGGTGCAGCGGCACAACGCCAACGCGCTCGCGCTGGCCGAGGCGTTGGCGGACCATCCGGCGGTGGCCCGGGTCCGCTACCCCGGGCTGCCCTCGCACCCCCAGCACGCGCTGGCCCGCCGGCAGATGACCGGGTTCGGCGGCGTGCTCGGCGTCGAGCTGGCCGCCGGTCGGGACGGCGCGGCGGCGTTGCTGGCCCGGCTGCGTCTGGCGAAGCGGGCGGCCAGCCTCGGCAGCGTCAGCACGCTTGTGGTGCATCCGCGCTCGATGTGGGCCGGGATCGTCGACGCCGAGCAGCTGGCCGCCGCCGGGATCGGCCCGGGACTGGTCCGCGTCTCCACCGGCATCGAGGACACCGCCGACCTGGTGGCCGACTTCCTCACCGCGCTGCAAGGGGTGTCGGGCCGGGCTGCCCCGACCGGGGAGCGGGGGCCCGGGGCCGCGTGACGCGTCGATCGGGCGACAACCACAAGTTGTTGTCGGCGCACCGGCCCGTCGGTGCAGACTGGTCCCGGCACTGACGGCTGGTCAGGCGACTATCGATGGAGAACCGGATGGCGTTGAGGGAGTTCCGGCCGACCGTTGACCCGGCGGCGATGGAGGATCTGCGGACCCGACTGTCCATGACCCGCTGGCCGGACCAGATAACGAACGCGGGCTGGACCTACGGGATGGACACCGACGTCCTACGCGCGTTCGTCGACCGGTGGCGGAACGGCTACGACTGGACGGCGGAGCAGGCGAGGTTGCAGTCGGTGCGGCACGTCCTGGTGGACGTCGACGGCTTCGCCGTGCACGTGGTGCACGAGCGGTCGGCGCACCGCGGCCCGGCGATGCCGGTGGTTCTGCTCCACGGGTGGCCTGGTTCCTTCGTGCAGTTCCTGCCGCTCATCCCGCTCCTCACCGCGCCTGCCGATCCGGCGGACGCGTTCGACGTGGTGGCGATGTCGCTGCCCGGTTTCGGTTTCGGCGACCGGCCGACGGAGCCGGGCATGGACGTCGCCCGGATCGCCGACCTCGTCGGGTCGGTGATGACGCAGCTCGGCTACGACAGGTTCGCCGGGCGCGGCAGCGACCTCGGCGCCGGGGTGCTGCAACAGCTCGCGCTCCGCCAACCCGACCGGCTGGTCGCGCTGCACCTGTCCGGCACGAACCCCTACCTGGGTGATGTCCCGCCGGACCTGTCCGAGGCGGAGCAGCGGTTCGTCGCCGCCGCGCAGCAGTGGAACCAGGCCGAGATGGCGTACGCGATGGAGCACTCCTCCAAGCCGCAGACGCTCGCACACGCCCTGAACGACTCACCGGCCGGTCTGGCGTCGTGGATCCTGGAGAAGTTCCACCGGTGGAGCGACGGCGGGTTGGCCGCCTACTCCCGCGACGAGTTGCTGACGAACCTCACCGTCTACTGGGCGACCGGCACGATCGGTTCGTCGATGCGGCTCTACTACGAGACGGTTCGCAGCAGCCACGCCGCCTGGGGGCGCGTCGAGGTGCCGACCGGCATGGCCATGTCCGACCGCGACATGTTTCCCACCCCGCGCGAGTGGGTCGAGCGCTCCTACCGGGTGGTGCACTGGACCGACCTGCCGCGCGGCGGTCACTTCCTGGAGTGGGAGGCGCCGGACCTGATCGCCGAGGACATGCGGGGCTTCTTCCGCTCCTACCGTTGACCGGTCCCGGCGGCGGCACGCGCGACGGCGGCGAAGCCACGTCAGGCGCAGTCGACACCGGCCTCTTCCCTAGGGCGCCTCGTCGCCGCGTTTGTCCTCCTGGGCCAGCACCGCGTCACGGCGCTGCGGGTCGGTGCGCCCGGCCAGCTCGGCGGCGAGGCGCGGGTCGGCCGCGAGGCGCTCCCGGTTGCGGTGCAGGAACGCCTCGAAACCCCCGGTGTACGGGCAGGCGTCGTCGCCGAGCGTCTCCTTCGGCACGTACCGGCAGCCGCCGCAGGGTGCGCCGATCCGGTCCAGGTGCGCGCCGTCGAACGCCCACGGGTGGGTGTCGATGCGGGCCAGGTCGGCGTACTGGCTCATGCCGATGACGGTGGCGTTCATGACCCAGTCGGTGCCGTCGACGAAGCTGCGCCGGAACCAGTCGGCCAGCTCGGTGGGGCGCCAGCCGCGTTGCAGGCCGTAGTTGCCGAGCACGGTCAGCCGCGCGGTCTGGTGCGCCCAGCCGGTGTCGCGCACGCCGGCCAGCACGTCGGCGAGGCAGCGGGCCTCGACCGCGTCGGCGTCGAGCCGGTCGAACCACTCGGGCAGCGGCCGGGTGGCGCCGAGCCAGCCGGCGCCCCGGTAGCGGGGCTCGAAATACCAGTAGAGCTGCCACAGGAACTCGCGCCAGCCGAGCAGGCCGCGCACGAACCGGTGCACCGCGGCCGGTGGCGCGGCCCCGGCCCGGCCGGCGTGCTCGGCGGCCCGGATCGCCGGTTCCGGGTCGAGCAGGCCGAGGTTGAACGAGGACGACAGCACGCTGTGCGCGAGCAGCGGATCGTCGTCGCTGAGCACGCCGTCGGTGTCGGCGTACCCGGGCAGCCGGTGGGCGAGGAAGTGGGTGAGCCGGGCGTGCGCCTCGGCGTGCGTGGCCGGGTAGCGGCGCGGTGCGTCCCGGCCGACGAACCGGATCCCCTCGTCCTGCCAACGGTCCAGGTCGCGGCGTACCTGCGCGTCGATGTCGTCCTCGACGACCGGTGGCGGTGGCGGCACCTCGGCCGGTGTGCGGTGGCGGGGTCGGCGGGCGGGTGCCGGGAGGTCCCGCAGCATCGCGTGCCGGTCGCGCGCGTACCGGTAGAAGTCGGCCATCCGGAGCTGGCCGCGCCGCCGGTCGGCCCAGGCCGCGAAGTCGGCCCGGTCGGTGACGAAGCCGCGCGGTGGCAGCACGGTCAGCCCGTCGACGGTACGGGCGAACGCGAGCGCCGCCCGCGACGGCGGGTGCACCACCTCGACCGGCTCGCCCAGGCCGGTGAGCGCCGCCCGGAAGGTGTCGGCGCGGACCAGCCGCGCCCGGTCGCCGAGTTCCACCGCCCGGTGCCGCAACGCGGACAGGATCAGGTGCGCCTTCTGCCGGTGCACCGGCCGGTGGGCGAACAGCGACCGGTTCTCGACCAGCAGGACGCGCTGCGCGTCGTCGTCGAGGAAGTGGGGACCGAGCTGGTCCGCCAGGAGCCAACGCCAACGTGACATGTCCGCCATCTTTCCCTGCCCGGCCGTCAGCCGCCGCGAACCCGCGGGCGGCGGTGGTCGGTCAGCCGCAGCCCGACGCCGCGCACCGCGACGATCGTGACCCCGGTGCCCAGCTCGTCGAGCTTGCGACGCAGCCGCTTGACCAGTGACTGCACGTCGGCGCGGTGCCGCGTCGGCGTGTCGCGCCAGACCGCGCGGTGCAGCTCGGCGTAGCTCCACACCCGCACCGGCTCGGTGGTCAGGCAGGTGAGCAGGTCGCGTTCCAGCCGGGTGAGGGCGATCTCCCGGTCGGCGAAGCGGGCGAGGGACCGGGCCGCGTCGATCACCAACGCGTTGTCGGGTCGGTTGTGGGGCGCCGGCTCCGGTTGCGCGTCCGCGCCGGGGGTGATCAGCTCACGCAGCTCGTCCAGGTCGGCGACCAGGAGCAGCGGCGCCACGCCGTCCAGCAGCTCGGTCAGCCGCAGCCGTTCGGCCGGGGACGGCGTCACGCCGATGACCAGCGAGAAGGGCCGCTCCGCCGGGTCGGTGCCGGCGGGCGTCGCGTCCGGGTCGTCCGCTGTCACCGCGCCCCCACCGTGACAATGACTGTCAATCAAGCCTTGACCTGTTGGTGACAAGTTGCTCACCTACGGTCATTGATCGCCCTCTGCTGTCGATCATAGTGTCCACACAGGTGACCGGCGTAGACCCGCACGGCACCTGGGGGGCCTGGGGGGTTCGTTTCAATCCGGTGTGATCAGTCGGGAGCGCGGTCTCCTGGCCCTTCTGTCGTGGCTCGACCATCAGCGGGTCATCGGAGTAGGAGGCAGCACCGATGCTGAGACGTCCACACCGAAGGGGTCTGGCCGGGCGGCTGGTGAGCGCGGGCGCCGCACTGGTTCTCGCCGCGACCGCGCTGGCCGCCACCGGCACCGGCGCGCAGGCCGGCACGGGCACCGGCGCGACGGCCGGCGACAAGATCCGCCCCGAACTCACCCGCCAGCTTCAGGGCAAGAGCGAGGGCGACTTCTGGATCCACTTCGCCGACCGGGCCGACCTGGGCAAGGCCGCCGCGGTCAAGGACTGGAACCAGCGCGGCGCGGCGGTCGCCGCGACGCTGAAGAAGACCGCTGCCGACAGCCAGGCGAAGATCCGCGCCGAACTGGACCGCTCCGGCACGACGTACCAGACGTTCTGGGCCACCAACGCCATCAAGGTCAGCGGCGGCTCGCTGGCCATGGCGCAGAACTTCGCCGCCCACGCCGAGGTGGACGGCATCTACGCGCCGGTGGACTACAAGCTGCCGAAGACCACCCCCGGCACGGACGAGAAGTCGACGAACGCCCTGGAGTGGGGCATCGCGAACATCAACGCCGACGACGTCTGGTCCCAGTACGGCGTCAAGGGCGCCGGCATCACCGTGGCGAGCATCGACAGCGGCGTGCAGTTCGACCACCCGGCGCTGGTGAACGCCTACCGGGGCAACAACGGCGACGGCACGTTCGACCACAACTACAACTGGTACGACGCGGCCGGCGAGTGCGACGAGGGGCCGTGCGACTCCGACGGGCACGGCACCCACACGATGGGCACCATGGCCGGCTCGGACGGCGCCAACCAGATCGGCGTCGCCCCCGACGTCAAGTGGATCGCCGCGAACGGGTGCTGCCCGACCGACGCCGCGCTGATCTCCTCCGGGCAGTGGATGCTGGAGCCGACCGACCTCGACGGCGAGAACCCGGACGCCAGCAAGCGGCCGAACATCATCAACAACTCGTGGGGCACCACGGCCCCGTCCAACGAGCCGTTCATGGAGGACGTCACCGACGCCTGGACCGCCTCCGGCATCTTCGGTGTCTGGTCCAACGGCAACAACGGCCCGTCCTGCCAGACCAGCGGCTCACCGGGCAGCCTGGCCAGCAACTACTCGGCCGGCGCGTACGACATCAACAACAACATCGCCAGCTTCTCGTCCCGGGGCACCGGGCAGAACGGCGAGATCAAGCCGAACATCTCGGCGCCCGGCGTCAACGTGCGCTCCAGCGTGCCGGACGACTCGTACGCCAGCATCAGCGGCACCTCGATGGCGGCGCCGCACCTGGCCGGCGCGGTCGCGCTGCTCTGGTCGGCGGCGCCCACCCTGGTCGGTGACGTCACGGCCACCCGCGCGTTGCTCGACGACACGGCGGTGGACAAGGCCGACACGCAGTGCGGCGGCACCGCCGACGACAACAGCGTCTACGGCGAGGGTCGCCTCGACGCGCTCGCGCTGCTCGCCGCCGCCCCGATCGGCGACAACGGCACGCTGGCCGGCACGGTCACCGACGCCTCCGGCGACCCGGTCGCCGGCGCGACGGTCACCCTGACCGGCGCGGCGGACCGCACGCTCACCACCGGCGCCGACGGCACGTTCTCCTCGTTGCTGCCCGCCGGCGACTACCAGGTGGTCGTCTCCGCGTTCGGGTACGCGAGCCGCACGCTGAGCGCGACCGTCACCGCGAACACGACCACCACGCTCGACGTCACGCTCACCGCGGTGCCGAGCGTCACGGTCAGCGGGCAGGTCACCGACGGCTCGGGGCACGGCTGGCCGCTGTACGCGAAGGTGAGCGTCGAGGGCACCCCGATCTCCGACTACACCACGCCCGCCACCGGCCGCTACAGCCTGGAGCTGCCGGCCGGGACGACCTACCGGCTCACGGTCGAGTCGCAGTACGCCGGCTACCTGACCGTCACCAAGGAGGTCACGGTCGGCGCCGGCAACCTGACCGCGGACGTCGACGTGCCGGCCGACCCGGAGGCGTGCGCCACCGCACCCGGCTACACCGTCAGCTCCGACGGCGAGTACGAGACGTTCGACGGCACCGGCGTGCCGGAGGGCTGGTCGGTGGTGGACAACGCCGGCAGCGGCCAGGTCTGGGAGTTCGACGACAAGGGCGAGCGCGGCAACCTGACCGGCGGCAGCGGCAACTTCGCCATCATCGACAGCGACAACTACGGCAGCGGCGGCCAGCAGGACACGTCGCTGGTCAGCCCGGTCGTCGACCTGACCGGGGTGAGCGCCCCGGTGATCCGGTTCAACCAGGACTACAACTGGCTCAACAGCGACCGCGCGGACGTCGACCTGAGCCTCGACGGCGGCACCACCTGGAGCAACGTGCTCCGGCAGGCCGCCGACGTGCGCAACAAGGTGACCGAGGTGCCGATCCCGCAGGCGGCGAACCAGTCGCAGGTGCGGGTGCGCTTCCACTACTACGACGCCAGTTGGGAGTGGTGGTGGGAGGTCGACAACGTGCTGATCGGCAGCAAGCTTGTCTGCAAGCCGGTCGACGGCGGCCTGGTGCTCGGCCACGTGCGCGACAAGAACGACAAGAGCTACGTCAACGGCGCCACCGTGACCAGCAAGGACCGCCCGGCGGAGCAGGCCACCACGGTCGCCACCCCGGACGACACCGAGCTGCCCGACGGCTTCTACTGGATGTTCTCGTCGCTGACCGGCAAGCACCCGTTCACCGCCAGCGCCGGCAACTACGTGAGCCAGACCAAGCGGGTCACGGTCCAGCCCGACTGGGCCACCGCGGCCACCTTCCAACTGGCCGCCGGCCGGCTGTCGGTGCAGCCGACGTCGCTGACCGGCACGGCCCGGATGCCCAGCGGCAAGGTCAGCAGGACGTTCACCGTGACCAACACCGGCGGGGCCCCGGTCAACGTCGAGTTCGCCGAGCGTGACGGCGGGTTCGTGTTGCAACGCGCGGACGGCTCCCAGCTGTCCCAGCAGGCGCTGCTCGGCTCGACCGGCGCGCCGGCGCAGCGGCTGACCGCGGCGACGTCGCTCGCGGCCCGCTCGTCGGGCAAGTCGTCCACGTCGGTCGCGCCGACCGCGCCGCAGGCGGACCCGTGGACCGCCATCCCGGGCTACCCGGCGAACGTGATGGACAACCGGGTCGTCACCGTCGACGGCAAGGTCTACTCCATCGCCGGCGGCGACGGCACCACGTCCAGCGCGAAGAACTACCGCTACGACCCGGTCGCGCAGTCCTGGTCCGGCATCGCCGACCTGCCCGGCGCCCGCAACGCCGTGACGGCCGGCGTGATCGACGGCAAGATCGTCGTCACCGGCGGCTGGGGCGCCTCCGGTCCGGACGGCGGCACCTGGTCGTACGACCCGGGGGCGAACACCTGGACGGCGAAGGCGGCCAACCCGTCGCCACGCGCGGCGGCCGGCCAGGCGGTCGCGGGCGGCAAGCTGTACGCGATCGGTGGCTGCACCACGTCCAGTTGCCTGCCGATGTCGAACACGGTGGTCCGGTACGACCCGGGCGCCGACGCCTGGGAGACCCTGCCGGCCTACCCGAAGTCGGTGGCGTTCCTGTCCTGCGGCGGGATCGACGGCACCGTCTACTGCACCGGCGGCAACGACGGCACGAACTCGCAGAAGGTCGGCTACGCCTTCGACCCAGGCGCCAACGCCTGGACCGCCATCCCCGACGCGCCGGCCGACAACTGGGCCGCCTCGTACGCGGTGGCGAACGGCAAGCTGCTGGTCGTCGGCGGGTCGCAGGGCGGCGCGATCACCAACGCCGGTTTCGCGTACGACCCGGCGACCAACTCCTGGGCCAACCTGCCCAACGCCAACGCACCCCGCTACCGGGGCGGCGCGGCCTGCGGGTTCTACAAGGTCGGCGGCTCGTCGGGCGGCTTCACGGCCACCAAGGACAGCGAGGTCCTGCCCGGCTTCGGCGAGTGCGCCGAGGGTGCGGCCGACGTGAGCTGGCTGACCGTCGACACGTCGAAGGTCACGCTGGCGCCCGGTGAGAAGGTCACGGTCACGGTCGGCATGACCGCGAACGTGGATCAGCCGGGCACCTACTCGGCCTCGGTCGTGATCAAGGAGAACACCCCGTACGCGGTGCCGCCGGTGGCGGTCACCATGATCGCGCAGCCGCCGACCACCTGGGGCAAGTTGTCCGGCACGGTCACCGGCCGCAGTTGTGCGGGCGGCACCGCGCCGCTGCCGGGCGCGACCGTGCAGGTCGACTCCTGGGCGATGTCCTTCACGTTCACCACCGACGCCGACGGTAAGTACGCCTACTGGATGGACCGGCGCAACAACCCGCTCACCCTGATCGTCGCCAAGGACGGCTGGCAGCCCCAGACGCGCCAGGCGCGGATCAGTTCGAGCACCCCCACCGTGGAGGACTTCACCCTCTCCCCCACCCGCTGCTGACCCTCGGCGGCCCGACCCGGCCCGCCCGGTGCTCCCACCGGGCGGGCCACCCCCACCACACCCCACCCACGAGGGGCGGGGTGTGGTGGGGGTCAGGAGGGGGTGAGGCGGAAGCCGACGCCTCGGACGGCGTGGATCGTGGCGGCGGCGTCGAGGCGGCCCAGCTTGTGCCGGATGCGGCGGACCACCGAGTGCATGTCGGAGCCTCGGCCGAGGTGCTCGTTGCCCCAGACCGTGCGGTGCAGGCGGGCGTACGTCCACACCTGACCCGGCGTGCCGGCGAGGCAGACCAGCAGGTCGTGCTCCAGCGGCGTCAACCCGACCTCCCGTCCCCGCCAGCGCAACACCCGCCGGTCGGAGTCGACGGCCAGCCCCAGCGCCGGCAGCGCGATCGGCGCACCGCCGTCGCGGGCCGGCTCCCCACCGCCCGGGTACGCGGAATCGGCACCGCCGGGCGCGACGCCTGCCGGCGTGGTCGCGGCATCCCTGGGCACGTCGCCCGCCGGCGCGGTCGCGGCATCCAGGGGCACGGCGTCCACAGGCACGGCGTCCAGGGGCACGGCGGCGGCCGGCGTCTCGGGGGCGTTGGCCGGGGTCAGCGGCCCTCGGGCGACCGCCGGCCGGCGGACCAGGTCGAGGAACCGGCGGGCCTGGTGGGCGCTAGAGACGATGAGGAACGTCTCGGTGCCGCCGAGGAGTTGGGCGAGTTGCCGGCGTTCGGCCGCCGACGACGCGATGCCGATGACCAAGGACGGGATCGCGGTCATCCGTTCCCACCTTCCCGGCAGGCTGACGCAGCACCCGGCAATTGCCGCGCGACTTGCGGCGCGGTGGGCCGAGCCACCCACCGGTGCGGTGCGGTGGGCGGCCTGAGGCGTGCGGGAGCTGCTGTTTCGTGAGGCTTCGGGCGGAGCTACCGCGGATCATATAGCCGCACACCGATGATTGGTATAGCAGTTAACGTCGATGTAACTGCGACCGGCAACATGCGTCGGAGAAATTGCGTCGCCGGGCGCTCACGTCGTCGGGCGCTATGCGACCCGGCCGGCCTGCTCGGGCTGGTCGACGCCCGCCACGAGCCGGTCGGGCAGGCCGAAGAGCGGGAACAGCCGCTCGGTGTCCAGGAAGCTGTTGATCGAGGTGATCCGGTCACCGGACAGCCCCACCACGATCAGCGCCCAGGGCACGTATCCCGACTCGGGGTCGTGCCGGTACTGCCCCAGCGCCGGCATGCCGTTGGCCGCCACCGGCACCACGCGGGACCCGCGGCAGCCGTTGCCCGCGCCGGTCATCCAGGCCATGATGTCGTCGGCACCGCGCAGCCACAGTGGCACCGGCGGCATCGACAGCGTCGCGTCCTCGTGCAGCAGCTCGGTGAGCGCCGGCAGGTCGTACGCCTCGAACGCCCGCACGTAGCGGGTAAGCAACGCCTGCTGCTTCTCGTCGAGCGGGCGGCGCGTCTCGGCGGCGGTGTCGGCGGACGCGATGGTGGCCCGCGCCCGTTGCAGCGCGCTGTTCACGCTCGCCACCGACGTGTCGAGCAGCTCCGCGACCTCCTGGGCCGACCAGGCCAGCACCTCGCGCAGGATGAGCACGGCCCGCTGCCTGGGCGGCAGGTGCTGCAACGCCGCGACGAACGCCAGCCGGACGGACTCCCGCCCGGCGACCACCTCGGCCGGGTCGCCGGCCGTGGGCAGCACCCGGTCGTCGGGGATCGGGCCGAGCCAGATCTGCTCCGGACGCGGCTCGCCCGGGTGGCTCGCGGTGCCGCTGCCGGCCGGGCCGAGGTCCATCGGCCGGATCCGGCGCTGCGCGCTGGCGGCCATGTTCAGGCAGACGTTCGTCGCGATCCGGTAGAGCCAGGTCCGCAGCGCGGACCGCCCCTCGAACCGGTCGAAGTTGCGCCAGGCCCGGACGAACGTGTCCTGCACCGCGTCCTCCGCCTCGAAGGCCGAGCCCAGCATCCGGTAGCAGTAGCCGGTCAGTTCCGGCCGGTACGCCTCAAGTCGCGTCTCGACGGGGACGCTCGCCACCTCGCTCACCTGTTCGAAACTAGACCACATGCTGCGCGAACGCGAACACCCGGAGGAACCCGGCGTCCCGGGCCCCACAACCCACGATCGCGGGTACGGCCCGTCGCGGCGGGACGAATCGCGCGGTTGGGTGGCGTCGGCTCGGGTACGGCGGCAGGGTCACCGTAATCGAGGAGGCCCCGCCGTGAGCACCGTTCGTGCCCTGGTCCTGAACTGCACGTTGAAGCCGTCACCCGCCGAGTCCAGCGCCGACCTGCTCGGTCGGGAGCTGCTGGCCGCGCTCGCCGACCACGACGTGGACGGCGAGGTGGTCCGGGTGGTGGACCACCACGTCAAATTCGGCGTCTCGCTGGACGAGGGCGGCGGCGACGAGTGGCCGGCGATCCGGGAAAAGCTCATCGCCGCGCAGATCCTGGTGATCGCCACCCCGATCTGGCTGGGTCAGCCGTCGAGCGTCTGCAAGATGGTGCTGGAGCGCCTCGACGCCGAGCTCGCCGAGACCGACGCGCAGGGACGACTGCTCACCTTCGGCAAGGTCGCGGCGGTGGCGGTGGTCGGCAACGAGGACGGCGCGCACCACGTCAGCGCCGAGGTGCTCCAGGCGCTCAACGACGTCGGTTTCTCGGCCGCCGCCACCGCGTCGACCTACTGGGTGGGTGAGGCGATGGGCAGCGTCGACTACCGGGACGCCGGGCCGAAACCGGACACCACCGGCAGCACCACGAAGACGGTCGCCGCGAACGCCGCCCACCTGGCCCACCTGCTCGCCGACAGCCCCTATCCGCCGAGCTGACCGCGCACACCGTCGACCTGCTCGGACTGCCAGGCGCGCAGCGCGGTCTTGATCTGGTGGTTCTCGGCGGCGACCACGCTCAGTTGGCGGGACCGTTCGGCCAGTTCGTGGGCGAGGCGGCGCAGGACGGCATCCACGTCGTCGATGCGGTAGCCGCGCCGCAGCCGCGACGTCAACGGCAACCTGATGGCCTCGATCCGGGCGGGGGTGAGCGGCCCGGTCAAGGCGTGGCGGCTGCGGTAGACGCCCATCACCGGTCCCCGATCACCGGCAGGTGCAGCCGGTCGGCGGGCACCCCGGCGATCGTGAGCCAGCGGCGGGCGGCGGCGATCATGGCGGGTGGGCCGCACACGTGCACGTGCTGCCCGGGCCGGTGGTGGTAGGTGGCCAGGGCGACAGCGGTGCCCTGCTCGGCCGGCAGGGCGTCGGGGTTGGCGGAGAACGCCGGCACGACGGTCAGCCAGGCGTGCGCCTGTTGGAGCTTGTCCAGGGCGATCGCGTCGTGCAGGTCGGTGAACGTGCGCGCGCCGACGATCAGCGTTACCCGGCGACCGGCCGGCGCGGCGGCGACCTGCTCCACCAGGGCGCGCAGCGGTGCCAGCCCGGTCCCGCCGGCCACCAGCAGCAGCTCGTCGGAACCATCGGTCAACTCGAGGCCGGTGTCGGCGGGCGCGCCGAGGTGCAGCAGCTCGCCGGGGCGTACCTCGTGCACGAGGCTGCCGGAGACGGACCCGGCGGGCACGGCCCGGACGTGGAACTCCAGCGTGCCGTCCGGGCGCGGCACGCCGGCCGGGGACAGCCACCGCCAGCGTCCCGGCCGGCGCGGCGTGTGCACCGGGATCGCCTGACCGGGCCGGTGGGGCAGCCGCCGCCAGGGGCGTACCGTCAGGACGGCGACGGTGTCGACGGGCCGGTCGTGGTCGACGACCTCGACCGGCCACCACGGCGGCGTGTCGGCGAGGCGGGCGGCGGTGCGCTCGACCAGCCGCCAGGCCCGCCACCAGCGCAGGCCCGGCGCGGGCAGCAGGGCGTCGCCGACCGCCGCCGCGTGCCACGGCCGCAGGCCGAAGCTTCGGTACGCGGACCCGAGCACCCGCAGCAACGCCAACCGCCCGGCGCGGTCGTCGCCGCCGTCGAGCAGCCGCAGCAGGCCGGCGTGCAGCAGCGGCGCGTCGCGTTCCGGCAGCAGCCCCGGGCAGCGGTCCTGCACCGCCGCCCAGAACCGGTGCGCCTCGCCGGTCACGGAAGCTGGCCCGCGCCGAAACCGGCCGCGCGCAGCGTCGCGTGCCCCCACCGGGCCAACCGGCAGGGGTACGGGACGCGCTCGCTGCGGCACAGCGGGCCCTGCGGCCACCGCTCCGGCACGTGCACCCGCACGGCCAACTGGGCCAGGAGCAGATCCTCGTCGGGGACGGGGACGACGACGGGAAAGTCGGCGAGCAGGACGGACATCGGGGGGTGCCTCCGGGATCGGGTGTCGGGGATGCGGGGCGCGGTCATCGGTGCTCCGGGGCGTCCGGGTCACGGCAGCAGCGGCGGTGCCGGGACTGCCACCGCCGGAGCACCTGACGCGCCCGTTCGGTCTCGGATCTCGCGGTGGTCAGCTCGCGGCTCAGGCGGTCGAGTTCGTCCGCCACCCGGTCGAGGTGGTCGCGCACCTGACCGGGGTCCAGGCCGCGCCAGCGCCGATCGAAGACCGCAGACCTGACGTGGTACGGAAGCAGCCGTCTCGCGGTCACGCGGATCATCACGCCTCCGGCTGTCGAAAGGGGACCGACACCGGGGCGGGCACCGGGATGAGGTTCGGGGAATGGTGCCCGCTCCGGGCGGACGCTGCCGGATCGCGGCAGGCACCACGAATGGTCATTTCGGTGCTGGCCTGTGGCAATGTTTTGGAGAAGAATGCGGACCAAGGGATGAGGTGCCTTACGCGACAACAGCAGAGGAGATGACGTGGACGACTCGGGCAGCACCGTCCCGCGTAGGCAGCTCGGCAGATATCTGAAGGAGATTCGCGAGAACGCGCACATCACGGTGAGCGCGGCGGCGAAGGAACTCGAATGGTCGACGCCCCGGATCTGGCGTTACGAAACGGGCCAGGTCTCCATGCATCCGAACGACGTGGAGGCGATGTGCCGGGTGTACGGCGCGTCCCGCGAAACGATCGAGACGATGCGGGCGCTGGCCCGGGAAACCAAGGCCCACGGCTGGTGGCACAGCTACGGCGAGGCGGTCGAGGACTGGTTCAAGCTTTTTGTGGGATTGGAAGCCGCTGCCACCAAGATTCGCCACCACGAAGCCAATCTCGTGCCGGGCCTGTTGCAGACCGTCGAGTACATGACGGAGGTGATCGCCACCGACAATCCCCAGTTGGATGAGGTCGAGCGGCAGGCGAAGGTGGATGTCCGCCTGCGTCGCCAGCGGCTGCTCGCGCGCCCGGTGCCACGCGCGCCTTACTTTGACATGGTGTTGAGCGAGGCGGTGCTACGCCGACCACTGCGTGCTCCGGGCGCGATGGCTCGACAGCTTGACGCCCTGGTAGTGAACAGCCAGCGGTACAACATCAGCATCCGGGTGCTGCCGCTCAGCGTCGGGCTCCATCGCTGGGCGGTAGCCGGCACGTTCACCATGCTCGACTTCCCCACCGACGTGCGAGAGCAGGAGCCGACCACGATCTACATGGACGGGCCGTGCGGTGCCGTCTACCTTGACAAGCCGTATGAGATCCAGACCTACGAGGAAGCATGGCGCTCGCTCACCGAGCGGGCGCTCGACGAGGACGAATCCCGTGAGCTGATCACGGAGATTGCGAAGGAGATGACCCATGGGACGTGACGGAATGTGGCGCAAGTCGTCCCGATCCGGCGGCAACGGCAACTGCGTGGAGGTGGCGGGCTTCGCCGACACGGTGGGAGTGCGCGACACCAAGGACCGGCAGGGACCGGCGCTGAGCTTCGCACCGACGAGCTGGACCCGATTCGTCGCGGCCACCCGCACCGGCCGCTTCGACCACCCGGCCTGAACCGGCCGACCGGTCAGCCGAGTGCGCTCGCTCGGCGAGCGGGCGCTCGACGCGGACGAGTCCCGTGAGCTGATCACGGAGATCGCGAAGGAGATGACCCATGGGACGTGACGGGGTGTGGCGCAAGTCGTCCCGATCCGGCGGCAACGGCGACTGCGTCGAGGTGGCGGGCTTCGCCGACTCGGTGGGAGTGCGCGACACCAAGGACCGGCAGGGGCCGGCGCTGAGCTTCGAACCGGCGAGCTGGACCCGATTCGTCGCGGCCACCCGCACCGGCCGCTTCGACAACCGGCCGTGATGCAGTGACAGAGGGTCGGGTGCCGGTGTCGCCGGCACCCGACTCGTCCGGCTGCCCTCAGGCGATAACCCCGCAGGTTAAAGATCAAGTTAGTCGTTCCAGCGCGCACCCCAGTACGCGGTCACCTTACGTATGTCACCGCCGTAGCGGGTCGCGCCCTCACGCTGCCAGGCGCAGTTGCTGAGTCGAATGACGGCTGCGCGCTGCCCGGGGTAGCCGAACACGAATGCGTGCTCGGTCGACTGCCCGAGCAGACAGACGGTGCCCGCCGGAGGCGAGGTGGGCAGCCCGTTAAGATCGGTCGTCAGCTCGTCGACCCGGTTGGTGATACGTCGGCTGGCGGCAAGGCTCAGGGGCGGATCTGCCTCATGCCGATAACTGCACAACAACGCCTCCGTGGCGCCGACGGGGACAAGGACGTCCGTGCCGGGCTTCGTCGGTGCGGTGTCGGTCCACGTCTGGGGGCAGCGGGCGGGGCCCGGCTCCGTGTTCGTGACAGATGCGGCCGACGATGCCAGCGCGGCGGTCTTCTCCCTGCCCGCCATCACCGTGCCGACCGTCAGTGCGAGACCGACTACCACCGAGGCGGCCAGCAAGGGTGTGACGAGACGACGCCACGTTTGATGGGAAGCCTTGCTCGATGGCTCCTGGCTCGTCATTGCCGCTCCTTCTGCTGCTTTGGGCCAGGATAAGAGGAAGCGTGGCGCTCGCTCGGCGAGCGGGCGCTCGACGCGGACGAGTCCCGTGAGCTGATCACGGAGATCGCGAAGGAGATGACCCATGGGACGTGACGGAATGTGGCGCAAGTCGTCCCGATCCGGCGGCGAGGGCAACTGCGTGGAGGTGGCGGGATTCGCCGACTCGGTGGGAGTGCGGGACACCAAGGATCGGCAGGGACCGGCACTGAGCTTCGCACCGGCGAGCTGGACCCGATTCGTCGCGGCCACCCGCACCGGCCGCTTCAACAACCGCATCTGACCCGTCGATGGTGACTCGGGTGCCGGCACCGTCCCGGCACCCGAGTCAACCGGCTACTGCCGACCGGATCTGCTCACCACTGCGCATGGTCAGAAGAGCTTAGGCGAATCCGCCGAGAAGTAGGCGCCCTGAAACAGGTCCTTGCGAGCGATTTCCAGGTTGCGGGCCGCCGTGTCCAGCATCCGCGCGAGGTCGTCACAGCCGACGGTCATCGAGACCGTGCGCTTTGCCCGCTGAGTTCTCTTGATCGCCTGTTCGATGTTGAGCAGCGCTTCGGAGACCTCACGAAGCCCGGCCTCCCGGGCGGCATGTTCTGGAGAGTGGTCAAGATCAGACATGTGCGGTCCTTTCGGGGCCTCGGGGTGCTCTTCCGCGAGCGGCACGGTTGAGCGTGATCCACGCTACGAGAGACGCCGCCGAGTAACAGTCCTGTCACTGACGGAAGCCCTTCTTGCAGGCATAACAGCGGCCTGTGTGCCCGTCGCGAACGGGTACGACGTCCATGCGTACCTCGCCGGCCAGGCCCCCGGCTGACGTTTCGGCGGCGGAGTCGGGCGGCCGAAGAACTGGAGGGATGGCATGAGCAGCCGGTTCGTGGTGGTCACCGGTGGCCCCGGCGCAGGCAAGACCACGCTTGTCGACGCACTGCGCCGTGCCGGTCACGCCTGCGTGGCGGAAGCGGGCCGGCAGATCATCCAGGACCAGACGGGACGACAAGGCGGCCTGAACAGCCAGGCGGTGCGCCGCATCGTACGATCGGAGTAGGAGGTGCAGCGATGGAGAGGGCAGGTGACGCGCCCGCTGGTTCGGGATACGTGGATCAGCGGCACTTCATCGTGCCTGCGAGCCTGGCCGAGTTGCGTGGCCCGACGAGCGGCGTAGTGACGCTCGACCGTCGTCTCGACTGGTCGGGTGACGCCAGCTACCACCTGGAGGACCTCGGAGATCTTCAGGTGATGTACCAGACGGTGCTGAACCAGGCCACCACGGCGGCTGATCTGCGCCGGTGGCTCGACGGCGACACACTTCGCCGACTCTGGCCGGAGCTGTGGCTGCCTGCGCGGCTGCGGGCACTGTGGCAGGCCCGCTTTCCCGAATTGGCTGTCCCACCGCGGACGCTGGCGGGCTGAGCGTGGAACCGGTCCGCCTCCGGCTGGCGGAGATCGGTCTTCGCGTGGCTGGCCGGTACGGCTTCGCCTTGGCCGGCGGTTATGCCGTGCAAGCTCACGGCATTCTCAAC
Organism: Micromonospora sp. NPDC050980; assembly: GCF_040653835.1. Lineage (NCBI taxonomy): Bacteria > Bacillati > Actinomycetota > Actinomycetes > Micromonosporales > Micromonosporaceae > Micromonospora > Micromonospora sp. NPDC050980. The sequence goes on from NZ_JBFAGS010000017.1 coordinate 69,653, forward strand.
CGGCCCAGTGAAGACGTGGACCTGTTCACCGCGTGGGAGCACCGCGGCGACTTGCCGTAGCGGTGGACACCGTCGTCGACGCCTACCGCGCCGACGGCTATGCGGTCGAGGTCACGCAACGGTTCGAGACGTTCGCCCGGCTCGCCGTCACCGATCCCGTCATGCCGGACCGGCCATACAAGGTCGAACTCGCCGCGAACTGGCGTGCGCGCCCGCCCGTGACGATGGACGTGGGCCCGTACTGCACGTCGACGACGTCGTCACCGGCAAGATGTCCGCCCTGTTCACCCGCGCCGAGCCGCGGGACTTCCTCGACGTGGACGCGGCTGTGGCGACCGGCCGGTACACCCGCGAGCAGGTGCTCGAACTCGCCGGGCAGGCAGATGCCGGCTTCGACAGGCGGACGCTGGCCGATCTGTTCGCGATGCTCCAGCGATATCCGGACCGCCGCTTTGCCGCCTATGGGCGCTGATCCCCCGTCCATCGCCGCGATACGCGAACGATTCGCGCAGTGGCGCGAGGTGCTGCTCGCCGGCGAGAAGTAGCACCCGGAGCGTCCACCTGGCGGGTGGGCGGCCTGTCGCCACTACGATGCGAGCGTGGCTCGGATTCGGCGCCCGTACCAACTGGTCGCCGCCCTCGTGGTGGTGCTGCTGCTCGGCGCGGGCGTGGCCTGGGGTGTCGACGACACGTTGGGGCTCAGCCACACCCCGGCCGACGTGCCGCCCGAGCGGGCCGTCGCCGCGCCGCCCCGGGCGCCCGCGCCGGTGCCGCCGTTGACCTCGATCGTGGTGCCGGACCAGCTCCGCACCGTCAAGGCCGCCGGAGCTGTCGCCGACGCGCTCGCCGCCCGGGGCCGTCCCCGCCCCGCTGTCACACCGACCAAGGCCCCCGATCCGACCCCGAAAGCAGACGCGGGCACGGCCGAGCCGGGCGGAACCGGACCGGCAACCGCGAGCACGCCGACGCCGGACCTGTCGGCGGTGACGACGCTGCGGGCGGAGCTGCGCGCCGGCGGGACGCCGGAGGCGTACCGGATCGGCGTCCGCCGCGAGGAGCTGACCGTCACCGGCGACCTCGCCGGCATCGCGGCCGGGCTCTACCGGCTGGCCGACCGGATCCGCTCGGGCGCCGAGGTGCTGCCGGCGGCGGAGGTCGGGCGGCCGGTCGCGCCCCGGCTGGGGTTGCGGCTGACCGACGCGGGTTCGGTGGGCCGCGAGCCGGATGCGGCGGCGTTCGCGGCCGGCGACGACTACCGCCTGAACACCGACGTGGTCACCTCGGCGCTGCTGCCCGAGGCGCCGTGGGTGGACGCCGCGGCGGTGGCCCGCGTCGACGCGCAGTTCCGGCAGTTCGTCGACCACGCGGCGGCGCAGGGCTACAACGGTGTCGTGGTGCCCGGCTTCCTGGAGTACGTCACGTTCGACAAGGTCGGCGACGGGCACGGGGTCTATCCGGCCGGCGACCCGCACGTGGCGCGGGCGCGGGCCATGGTGGCGGCGTTCGGGCCGGTCTTCCGGTACGCCGCCGAGATGGGCCTGAAGGTCTTCCTGCTCACCGACATGCTGGCGGTGTCGCCGCCGCTGGAGGCGTACCTCGATCGCACCGTGGGCGGGCTCGACACCGCCGACCCCCGGCTCTGGGCGGTCTACCGGGCCGGGCTGGCCGAGCTGTTCGCGCGGATGCCGTTCGTCGCCGGGCTGATGGTCCGCGTCGGCGAGGGCGGCGAGGTGTACGCGGGCAGCGGCTGGGACTACAGCTCCAAGCTCGCGGTCACCACCGCCGACGGGGTGCGCGCGATGCTGCGGGCGCTGCTCGACACCGCCGGACCGGCCGGCAAGGAGATCATCTTCCGCACCTGGACCGTCGGCGTGGGAGAGGTCGGCGACCTGCACACCAACCCGCAGGAGTATGCGCGGGTCCTCGGCGGGTTCGACGACCCGCACCTGATCGTGTCCACCAAGTACACGCTCGGCGACTTCTACAGCCACCTGCCGTTCAACACCACCCTGTTCGGTGGCGCGCAGCGGCGGATCGTGGAGTTCCAGGCCCGGCGCGAGTTCGAGGGGTTCGGCGCGCTGCCCAACGACCTCGGCCCGCTGCACGCGGCGGCGCTGCGCGCGTTCCTCGCCGCGAACCCGCACGTCGAGGGCGTGTGGAACTGGACCCAGGACGGCGGGCCGCTGCGCGCCGGCCCGATGTCGCTCTACCTGCGCGCCGGCTTCTGGCAGCTCTACGACCTGAACACCTACGCGGTGGCGCGGCTTGCCTGGGACCCGGACACCGACCCGGCGCGGGTGACGGCGGACTGGGCCTACCGCACGTTCTCCGCCGACCCGGCCACCGTGGCGGCGATCGGGGCGGCCATGGCGCTGTCCCGGTCGGCGGTCACCACCGGCCTCTACGTCGGCCCGTACGCGGACACGTCGGTGCGGGCGCTCGGGCTGGAACCACCACCGATGATGTGGATCTTCGAGTGGGACATCCCGACCGGCGACTCGGCGGCACTGGACAGCATCTACGCGGTCACCGGCGACCGGGTCGACGAGGCGGTCGCCGAGGGCGGCGCGGCGGTCGCCACGGCCCGGCGGATGCGGGCGTTGGTCGCCGGCACCGACCCGGCGACGTGGCGGGACGCCGCGCTGCGGCAACGCTTCGTCGACACGCTCGACTACCAGGTGGACCTGTTCGCGACGCTGGCCGCCTACCGCACGATGGTGCTGCGGCACGCGCAGTGGCTGGACACCGGTTCCGCCGACGCCTACGCCGACTGGCGGTCCGCCGCCGGGGCGTACCGGGAGGCGCGCGACCGGCACCGGCAGCGCTACGGCGGTGACCTCGACCTGCCGGCGTACCGCTTCACCGCGGCCGACCTCGGCGCGCAGCGGGCCGACCGCGACCCGGCGATGGCCTGGGCGGCGCGGGCGCTGCTGGCCCTGGTCGGCGTCGTGGTGGTGCTCGGCCTGCGCGGGCGCCGACGCGACAGCGGGCGCCGGCCGGGCGGCGCGGCGGCGCGGGCGCTGCTGCTGGGCGCGCTGCGGCCGTGGCGGCTGGCCGGGCTGCCGGCCCCGGCGTCCCGGGCGGACCGGGTGCTGGTGTGGCTGGTGCCGGCGGCGGTGCTGGTGGCGAGCCGGCTGGTGTTCACCTGGTTCGCCGCGCCCGCGCACCTGCTTGTCACGCTCGGCGGTTGGGCGCTGTTCGCGCTCGTCGCACGCCTGGCCGTGGGCCGGCGGGACCCGTTCGCGCTGTGGGCGGTCGTCGGCGGGGTGGCGTTGCTGCGCAGCGTGCTGCTGCTGGCGGTGCTGGCCGGGCGTGGGCCGGGCGGCTACTGGATGGTGTTCTGGACCGCGCCGGCCCGCCGGGCGGTCTACCTGACGATCGCGGTGGCGGCGTTCTGCTGGCTGTTCGTGGCGACCGCTGTGGTGCTGCGCGACCGCTACGGGGTGACCCGCCGCCGCGCCGCGGGGCTGGTGCTCGCCGCCGCCGGAGTGCCGCTGGCGGTGCTCGCCGGGCTGGTCGCCTGGATCGGCGCGGAACGCGCGCTGACGGTGTGGAACGACCAGATGGCGTTGCTGCCGTGGGGGCTGTCGCGCATCCTCGGCATCACCGTCTACCTGGGCATCCCGACCGGGCTGCCCGGTCACGCGGCCGGGGTCGGGGTGGCGCTGGTCGCCGCCGGGGCGCTGCTGTCGACAGGGCGTCAGGTCAACGGCGACGGCGACTCCGCGCCGGGCAGCAGCAGCCGGGGTGCGCCGGAGCCGTCCGCCGGCACCGACCAGACGTCCGGTCGGCCGTCGTCGGCGCGCAGCGTGTAGGCGAGGGTGCCGCCGTCGAGCCACGCGGCCTGGTCGTCGACGCTGGCGCGCTCGGCGGTGGCGGTCACCCGCATGGTGCGCAGGTCCAGCACGGACAGCCGCCAGCCCTTCGAAGGATCGGCGTCGACCGCCTCCTTGAACGCGATCCGGGTGCCGTCCGGCGACAGCGACGGACACTCGACGTTCTCCCGTACCGTCGCCACCGTCCGGGCGGCGGCGTCGCCGCGCACCAGCCACCGTTTCCCGGCGCTGGACATGGTGGCATAGAAGGTGTTGTCGTCGCCCGCGAACGTGACGCCCCAGAAGTTGACGTCGGCGTTGCGGTAGGGCCGGCCGTCGCGCCGGACCGCGAACGCCTCCAGCGAGGCGACGGTGACGCCGGTGCGGGCGTCGAGGAAACCGGTGCGGGTGGAGAAGCCGCCGCCACTGTAGGAGTCGCCGCCGACGAACGTGGTCCACGACACCATCCGGCCGGACGCCGAGACCCGGGCCCGGTTGGGCAGCCCCGGCACGTCCAGCCGCCGGACCGGGCGCAGCTCCGCGTCGAGCACCACCACCTGGTACGACCACGCGCTGCTCGGGGCCAGGCAGACGCCGGTGCCGGCGGCGGCGTACACCCGCAGGCACTCCAGGGCGGCGACGGCGCGCGGCCCGGCGGGGTCGGCGAGCGCGGCGGTGGAGACGTGCCGGTCGGTGACGGCGAGCAGCCGGGGGCCGGGACGGAGGGTGACCGCCCGGTCGGCGGCGGCGGCCGGCACCGGTGCGGGCCGGGCCGACACCACCGCGTAGCCGGTGGCCAGCGCGCCGAGCGCGACGGCCGAGGCGGCCAGCGTGGCGAGCTTCGCGCCTGTCGACATCATCGGGCCGTCCTTTGCCGGGGAGCGAGCAGGAACACGCTGGCCAGCAGCGTGACGGTCACGGCCACGGCGGCGGCGACGCTCGCCGGGCGCGGGCCCCACACCTGCCAGGCCAGGCCGAACAGGACCGAGGAGAGCAGGTACGCCAGCGCCTGGCCGGTCTGCACGAGCGCGATGCCGGTGGTGCGTACCCGCGCCGGCAGCACCGGACCGGCGAGCGCGATCAGCACCCCGTCGGTGGCCGCGTAGAACGCGCCGTACAGCGTCAACGTCGCCACGAGCAGCGCCCAACCGTGCACCGGCCCGGCCAGCAGCAGGTAGGTCAGGCCGAGCGCGACGTAGCCGCCGGCCACCACGGGCAGCCGGCCGACCCGGTCGGCCAGCGCGCCGAGCGGGCCGGCCAGCAGCAGATACGCCAGGCTGGTGCCGACCGCGAGCAGCGGGAACCAGCGCAGGCCGATGTCCTCGCGTCGTTGCAGCAGCAGGTAGACGAAGCCGTCGCCGATGGTGGCGAGCCCGAGCAGCGCGGCGGCGACCACCAGGCGGCGCGTCGACGTGTCCCGGAGCAGGGCGGCGGCCTCCCGGACGGTGACCCGGCGGTCGTCCGCGCCGCCGGCCGGCCGGCTCGGCCCGGGCCTCGTCCCGGCGGGAGAGGCGACGTCGCCAGCGACCGGCGCGGGCCGTTCCCGCACGAAGAGGACCAGCACGACGACGGCGAGCGCGGCGACGCAGAAGCTGGCGACGAAGACCGCGTCGTAGTTCGGCCCGACGGCGAGCAGCACCGCGAGGGTGACAAGCGGCCCGAGGAACGCCCCGACGCTGTCCATGGTCCGGTGCACCCCGAACGCCCGGCCGAGCGCCTCGGGCGGCGTGGCGAGTGTGATCAGCGCGTCGCGGGGCGCGGTGCGCACGCCCTTGCCGAGCCGGTCCACGGCGATCACCGCGCCGATCGCCGGCACCGACCGGCCGGCGAGCAGCAGCCCGAGCTTGGCCACCGCGGAGAGCGCGTAGCCGGCGCCGGCGACCAGTTTGCGCCGGCGGAACCGGTCGGCCACGAACCCGCCGACGACCCGCAGCACTGCGGTAGCCCCGGTGTAGACGCCGTCGAGGACGCCGAACGCGAGCGGGCTGAGGTTCAGCCCGAGCACCAGATAGAGCGGCAGCACCGCGGTGACCATCTCGGCGGACACGTCGGTGATCAGGCTGACCGTGCCGAGCGCCAGCACGGTGCCGCCGACCCCGGTGAGGCGGCGGCGCGGCCGGGCGGCGGCCGGCGGGTCGGCCGCCGGCCGGGACACGGTCGACAGGTACACGGGCGGTCCCCTCGCGGTCGGCGGCCTGACGGACAGCCATCGTCCGGTCGCGGCCCGGTCACCACAACGGACGGTCGGCACCGCTCGGGTGTGCGCTCGGCGAACAGCGCGCGAACATCGAGAAGTTTGCCTACCCGGACGCGGCGTTCACCTTTCCGCCGCCCGCCGGTCCATCGACGTCCCTACATTCCGTGGGCTGTCATCACCCCCACGGAAGGGGCCCTTGGATGGGCATTCGACTCCCCCGGCCGCCGGTCACCCTGAGCGCGGCTGCCGTGCTGGTCGCCGCCAGCGCCGCCGCCGTCCTCACCGGCTCGGGCGCCGCCTCGGCGGCGAGCGTCACGTTCACCCCGGTCGCCGACACGTACGTGCAGAGCGACACGGCCGGCACCAACTACGGCACCGCCACGCAGATCGTGGTGGACACCTCTCCCACCCGCCGGATGTTCCTGCGGTTCACGGTCAGCGGCGTCAGCGGCACGGTCACCAGCGCCAAGCTGCGGCTGCGCACGATCAGCGGCAACAACGGCAGCGACGTCGGCGGCACCGTGCGGGCGATGTCCAGCACGAGCTGGTCGGAGACCGGCACCACCTGGAACAACCAGCCGGCCGTCGACGGCGCCACCCTCGGCTCGATCGGGTCGGTCGGGCCCGGCACCTGGTACGAGGTGGACGTCACCGCGGCGGTGACCGGCAACGGCACGTTCAGCTTCGGCGCGACGTCCACCAGCAGCGACGGCGCCTACTACTCCGCCCGGGAGAGCGGCGGCAACGCCCCGCAACTGGTGGTCACCACCGGCAGCACCGCGCCGTCCGGCGACCCGGTGCTGGTGGGCGCCGGTGACATCAGCAACTCCGGCTCCGGCGACAGCGCCACCGCGGCGCTGCTCGACGGCATCTCCGGCACGGTGTTCACCACCGGCGACAACGTCTACGACAGCGGCACGGCCTCGCAGTTCAACAGCTACTACGCGCCCACCTGGGGACGGCACAAGGCCCGCACCCGCCCGTCGCCGGGCAACCACGACTACAACACCTCCGGCGCGAGCGGCTACTACAACTACTTCGGCAGCCAGGCCGGGCCGAGCGGGCGCGGCTACTACTCCTACGACCTGGGCAACTGGCACATCGTGTCGTTGAACTCCAACGTCAGCATGTCCGCCGGGTCGACGCAGGAGCAGTGGCTGCGCTCGGACCTGGCGGCCAGCACCAAGCCGTGCACGCTTGCCTACTGGCATCACCCGCTCTACACGTCCAGCTCCAACCACGCGCCGTCGACCGGCACCCGGCCGCTCTACCAGGCGCTCTACGACCACAACGCGGACGTCGTGGTCTGGGGGCACAACCACGTGTACGAGCGGTTCGCGCCGATGAACGCCAACGGCGGCTACGACGCCGCGCGGGGGCTGCGCAGCTTCGTCGCCGGCATGGGCGGGGCCAGCCACTACGGCTTCGGCACCATCCAGCCCAACAGCGAGGCGCGCAACAGCAGCGCGTACGGGGTCTTGAAGTTCACCCTGCACGCCAACACCTACGACTGGCAGTTCGTGCCGGTGGCGGGGCAGACCTACGGCGACAGCGGCACCGGCACCTGCCACTGACCGCACCACCGTCCCGGCCGGGCTTCCCCGGCCGGGCGGTGTGCCCCGGCCCGCGGGCGGGTACCGGTGGGGGCAGGAACCGGTGAGGAGGACGAGATGACCGACCCCAGGTACGCACCGATCGGGCTGGCCGCCGGGCAGTTGGTGGACAACGACAGCGAGACCGACGGTGGCGAGGTGGTCGGCGCGGACGACGCGGCGGCCGACGCCGCCCGCGCCGGCGCCGACGTGGACCTGTCCGCGGCCACCCGGGACAACGACGGCACCCCGGTCGGCGCCGCCGACGCCGAGGCCGACCGCGAGCGCGCCGCCGACGAGTGACGTGACCAGCCGCCCCGCCGCCGGAGCACCCGGTGGCGGGGCGGTGTCACACGTCGACCGGCACCGTCACCGCACCGGCCGGCAGGTCGAGCACGTTGCGGTTCGGGGGTCGGCGTCCAGCGGCCGGCGCAGCAGCGTGCCGTCCGCGCGGGCGATCTGCCGCCGGCCGGTCACCCGCGCGGACGGGAAACAGCCACCGGGTTCCACTCAGCGGCTGTCATGCCGACGGGTGGAACACGGTGGAGGTCTGCGAGGGGCTGAGAGGCGCGTGGTGTTCCACTCGCCGGCGTACTCGCCGGTGGGTGGAACGTGGTGGTTGTCCGGCCGGGGCAGGCAGCCCCCGAGGGGGGTACGCGAATACGAGCTGGTCGCGCACGCCGACGCGAGCGGCTGGCGGCCCCCCGCGACGTCGCCTGACCGCTATCCTCCTGCCGTGATCCGCACTCGCACCGCCGTCTCCCTGGCTCCCTACCACTCGTCTCGGTTGCTCACCCGACGATGCCCCCGCCTCCGCCCCGATGAGCACGCGGCCCGCTCCCATCGGTCCTACCTGGAGGCGTCCACGTGATCGGGGCGGTCTTCTTCGACGTCGGCGGGACGATCCTCGACGAGACCCGCGAGTTCGCCGACTGGGCGGACTGGTTGGGCGTGCCCCGGCACACCTTCTCGGCGGTCTTCGGCGCGGTCATCGCCCGAGGGCAGGACTGGCAGGAGTCGTTCCGCACGTTCCGGCCCGACTTCGACCTCGCGACCGAACTGGAGCGCCGGGCCGCCGCCGGCCGGCCGGAGGCGTTCGGCGAGGAGGATCTCCACTCCGACGCCCGGGCGTGCCTGGCCGCCCTGAAGGAGCAGGGCCTGCGCGTCGGCCTGGCCGGGAACCAACCGGCGCACGCCGAGGCGAGCCTGCGCGCGCTCGACCTGCCGGTCGACGTGATCGGCACGTCGCACGGGTGGGGCGTGGCGAAACCGGCGCCGGCCTTCTTCGACCGGGTCGTCCGCGAAGGCGGCGGCGACCCGTCGACGATCCTCTACGTGGGTGACCGCCCCGACAACGACGCCCGCCCGGCGATGGCCGCCGGAATGCCGGCGTGCCTGATCCGGCGCGGCCCGTGGGGCCACATCCTCGACCTGCCCGAGGTGGCCACGCGCTGCCTGTTCCGGATCGGGTCGCTGGACGAACTCCCGACCCTCGTCGCCGCGCACAACGCGGCCGAACGCTAGGCCGGCGGTCGCCGCCCACCCGCCGCCCGCACCACCGGCGACGAACGCGGCCGGACGCCGACGCGGCCGTCACCCACCGGCCGCCCGCGCCACCGTCGACGACACGCCGGCCAGTTCGGACCGGGCAGGCAGGAAGACCGTGGCGACACCCAGCGACTGGTTCATCGCGGCGAGCCGGTGCTCGGCCTGGAGATCCGTGGTGTTCCGCACGCCCCGGACGATCACCGCGACGTCGTGGCGACGGCAGTAGTCGGCGGTGAGCCCCCGCCAGGCCGCGACCGTGACGGTGGTCCAGTCGGCCGGCACGACGGCGCGGACGGCGGTCGCCCGCTGCTCCTCGTCGGCGTCCGGCTGCTTGTCGCCGTTCACCGCGACGAGCACGACCACCTCGTCGAAGAGGCCGCGGGCCCGGTCCACCACGTCCAGGTGCCCGCGGGTGAACGGGTCGAAGCTGCCGGGATAGACGGCCCGCACGCGATCATCGCTGCCCACGACCCGACCCTATGCGGTGTTGTCCCGGCCGGAGGTCGCCGCCGAGGCGCTAACCGGCCAGGATCAGGTCCGCGACCTCGGCAGCGCAACCCCAGGACAGCGTCACCCCCGCCCCGCCGTGCCCGTAGGCGTGCACCAGCCGCCCACCCCCGGGGTCCACCTCGACCCGGGGCCCGCCGAGCCGGGCCGGCCGCAGCCCGATCCGCTCCCCCAGCACCGGCGCGCCGGCCAACTGCGGCACCAGGGCGACGCACCGCCGCCGGATCGCCGCCGCCGCGTCCGGATCGGGCCGGGTGTGCGCCACGCCGGGCTGGTAGGTGCCGCCGAGCACCACGTCGTGCCGGCGCGGATGCACGTACGTGATGCCGGCCGGGTCGTCCTCGTCGCGCACCGAGACGGTCAGGCCGGGATTCGCCACCAACAGGACGTGCCCGCGCGCCGGGTACACGGCCGGGTCGGCGGCGAGGTGACCGGCGGCGAGACCGGTGGCGTTGACCACGGCCGGCGCGATCTCGTACGCCTCGGAGAGCTTGCCCAGCGGGCGGCGGACGACCTGCCCGCCGCCGGCCTCGACCTGGCGGTGCAGCCAGGTCAGGTAGCGGGTCATCTCCACGGTCGGGGCGGTGAACCGCAGCAGCGCCGTCCAGGGCGCGCCGGCCGGCTCGGCCACCAACCCGCCGCAGGCGTCGGCCCACCAGGGCGGCCCGGCGTAGGGGTGGCGCAGCCACATCCGGGTGGGCCGGTCGACCACCCCGGGCACCCCGTCGGCGGCCTGGCGGCGCAGCTCGGCGTGCGTGTCCCGGGCCCAGCGCAGCACCCGCGGGTCCGCCTCGGTGCGGCTCGGATACCAGACCGCGGCGGCCACCGTGGACACGAGGTCCGCCGGGTCGTCGGCGGTCAGCACGGTGACCCGCGCGCCGCGCCGCTGGAGCGTGACCGCCGCCGTCAGGCCGATCACTCCCGCACCGACCACCACCACGTCCGCCGCCGCCATGGTCCGCTCCCGCCACTCGTACCGTCGCTGTGCTGCCGATGGTGACCGCCCGGTGACGATGTCGTCCAAGACGGATCGGAGAGCCGGCGATAAGCGGCGCTTATGATGGCGGGATGGTGGAGGCCACGGGCGCCTGGTCGGACCTGCGCCGGCTGCGCTCCTTCGCGGTGCTCGCCGAGGAGTTGCACTTCACCCGCGCGGCCATCCGGCTGCGCATCGCCCAGCCCGCGTTGAGCCAGCAGATCCGGGCGCTGGAGCGGCAGCTCGGCGTGCCGCTCGTGCATCGCACCAGCCGGGGCTGCACGCTGACCGAGGTCGGGGCCCGGGTCGCCGACGAGGCGGCGCGGCTGCTCGCCGACGTGGACGCCGCGACCGCCCGCATCCGGGACCTGGTGCGCGGCCGGGGCGGCCGGCTGCGACTGGCGTACACCCGCTCGGCGCGCGGCGGCCGGGTCGACGCGCTGATCGGCCGGTTCCGGGCCGCCCACCCTGGCGTCGAGGTGGTCTCCGAGACGGCGTGGACCGCCCCGAACGTCGCCGGCCTGCTCGCCGGCCGGCTGGACGCGGCGTTCGTCCGCCCGCCGGTGGACGAGCCGGCGCTGGCCTGCCGCACCGTCGACACCGAGGAGTTGCTGCTGGCGCTGCCGGCGGGGCATCCGCTCGCCGCCGGCCGCCGCCGGATCAGCCGGGCCCAGGTGGTCGACCTGCCGGCGGTGATGTGGCCGCGGGAGAACGGGCCGGGCATGTTCGACCGGACCATCGCCCAGGTGTGGCCGGGCGGTGGTTTCCGGCTCGTGCGGCAGGAGCCGGACGACGAGCAGTTGCTGCGCGCGGTGGCGCAGGGCGACGTGGTCGCGGCCGTGCCGGCCGGCCGGGCCCGGGCGTTGCGGCTGCCCGGCGTCCGGCTGCGCCGGTTCGCCGCGCCCTCGCCCACCGTGGACGTGGGGCTGGCCTGGCCGGTCGACAGCACCAACCCGGCGTTGCACGCGCTGCTCGCCCTGCTCGACTGAGCGCCGGCCGGCCACCTCGTCCTGCCCGTGCTCAGCTCCCGGCCGGCACCTGCTCCTTGACGTCGTCGTAGCCGACCGTGCCCGGCGCCTCGGCCGGCGTGTAGATCACCCGGAGCACGCCGGTGGGGAACGCCTCCGTCGCGCTGACCCGCAGGTGGTATGGGGAGTCGCCCTCGTCGAACAGCCTGCGGCCCTTGCGGGCGGCCACCGGGTGCACCAGCAGCCGCAGCTCGTCGACCAGCCCGGCGGCGAGCAACTGCTGCACCACGGAGATCGACCCGGGGATGAGCACGCCCCGGACGCCGGGGTCGGTCTTGAGGGCCGCGACCGCGTCGACGAGGTCACCCTCGATCACCTCCGAGTTGCGCCAGGAGAACTCCAGCGGCTGCCGCGACACGACCACCTTGCGCATGTCGCCGAGCTGCTTGGCGAACGGCGCGTCCTCACCACCGGCGGCCTCGCGGTCGGGCCACGCGCCGGCGAAGCTGTCGTAGGTCTCCCGCCCGATGAGCAGGACGTCGGCGGTGGCGTAGTCCTCGGTGACGGCGCGGCCCATGTTGTCGTCGAAGTAGGGGAAGTGCCAGTCCGGGTCGATCTCGGCGACGCCGTCGGCCGAGATGAACAGGGTGGAGATGACCTTCGCCATCGCGGTGCTCCTTCACGTCAGGTGATGTCGACGGGTGGACCGCCGCAGCATGCCAAACTCATCGGCCCGGAGCGGGTCACCACGCCTCAGATCGTGAAGTCGGCTGGCGCACCCTCGCCGACCCGCCCGTCCACCGCCTCCCGCAGGAGGTCGGCGTGCCCGGTGTGGCGGGCGTACTCCTCGATCATGTCGAGGAGCATGGCGCGGACCGTGGGCGTGCGACCGTCCGGCCAGGTGAAGGACGCCGGGCCGGACAGGCCACGCTCCTCGATCACGGCGGCCACCAGCGTGCGGGAACGCTCGACCGCGGCCCGCCACAGCGCGTGCGCCTCGCCCGGCGCGTCGGTCGCGCCGGTACGCCACTCCCAGTCCGGGTCGGCGTCGAAGTCGACGCCCTGCCACGGAGGGCCGTATTCCTGGCCGGCCAGCTTGACGGCCAGCCAGTCGGCCTCGACCAGGGCCATGTGCTTGACCAGGCCGCCGAGCGTCATCGAGCTGGCGGCCGTGGTCGCGCCCAGGCCCTTAGCGTCGAGCCCGGACGTCTTCCAGGCGAAGGTCCGCCGGTTGCGCTCCAGGACCGACAGCAACGGCTCCGCCTCGGTGGGGGTATTCGACGACGACTCTTCACCCATCGCCGGAGCATAGGTCAGCGCGGCGTCCCTGGTTGCCCCGGACACCCAAGATCGACACGGTTCCGCCGAGGTGGCGGTATCCGGAGCGCGTCGACACCGCCGCCTCGGCGAACTGGTGCCGGCGGAGGGACCGAGCTGGTCAGGAATCGAGAAGCGGCCGGCCCCGGTCGGGCCATAGCGTTCCTGCCGAGCGGACGGCACCGTGCCGAACAGCCGCCGACGAGGGGGAACGAGATGAGCGAGGGCTTCAGCGCCGAGGAACGCGCCGCAATGCAGGAGCGCGCCGCCGAGCTGCGCAACGAGGGAAAGAAGGGCGCGAAGAAGGCCGACGACCTCCAGGCGGTCCTCGACCGGATCGCGCAGATGGCGCCGGCCGACCGGGAACTGGCCGAGCGGGTGCACGTGACGATCACCGCCAACGCACCGGAGCTGTCGCCGAAGACGTGGTACGGCATGCCCGCCTACGCGAACGCGGCCGGCAAGATCGTGGTCTTCTTCCAGGACTCGGGGAAGTTCAACTACCGCTACTCGACAGTGGGCTTCCAGGACGCGGCCAACCTCGACGACGGCGACATGTGGCCGGCGTCGTACGCGCTGCTGCGGTGGAGCGCCGAGGTGGAGAAGAAGCTCACGGAGCTGGTGCGGGCGGCGGTCTCCTGACGTCGGGGGGTCGCCTCACCGCTGCCAGGAGTCGAGGCCGCGCACGGCGGCCCGGGCGAAGTCGTCGGCGAAGTCCGGGTTGTTGCTGGTGCCCTCCCAACCCTGGTCGTGCACCACGGTGACCGCGTCGGCGACCCTGACCACGGTGATCTGACTGGTGGCCTGGCCCCCGACGGGGGCGCCGTCGAGGCTGGTCGCCGGCTTGGTCAGCGTCACCAGCAGGGCGTCGTCGCCCGTGTCGGCCAGCGGCTGCGACCGGACGGTGACGGTGTTGCCCGCCTCGGTGAAGGAGCGGCAGGGTTCCAGCGCCGCGCGGACGCGGCGCAGGTAGTCGCCGGCGTCGGTGCCGGCGAAGGCGAAGACGGTCTGGTGCAGCGTCCCGTAGGGGACGTTCTCCGGCGGGTCCTTCGGCGTCTTGTAGATGCTCATCATCGCTGCGGCTGCGGTGGACCGCCCGCCGGTGGCGAACTCCTCGGCGCACAGCTTCGGCAGGGCGTCGGCGACCTGCATCGGCTGCGGGGCGCTCTTGCGCAGCTCGGCGGGCAGGTCGACGAAGGCCGACTTCGGGATGGTCACCGGCCCGCCGGTCGACGGTGCGGCGGTGGGGGTGCCGGCATCCGCCGACGCCGTGGTCGGAGTCGGGGTCGCGGTCGCGCCCTGCCCCTGGTCGGTGCCGCCGTCGGTGCACCCGCCGGCCAACAGCGCGACGGCGAGCAGCAGCGCGCCCGGCAGCCTCCGGTGGCGTCGATTCGGTCCGTTCACGTCGATCTCCGTCCGGTGATCCAACTTTACAAACAAGCGCTTGTGCAAGCGTACGCTTTCATTAAGATGATCTCGTGCCCGATCTCGATCTCGCCTTCACCGCGCTCGGCGACCCGGTCCGCCGGGCCCTGGTGACCCGGCTCGCCCGCGGCGACGCCACCGTCGGCGAGCTGGCCGAGCCGTTCGACCTCACTCCGCAGGCGATCTCCCATCACGTCGGCGTCCTGCGACGCTGCGGGCTGGTCGAGCAGCGACGCGAGGGCACCCGGCGGCCCTGCCGGCTCCGCGCCGACCAGCTCACGCTGCTCGGCACCTGGATCGACGAGCAGCGGCGGACCTGGAACGACCGGCTCGACGCGCTCGATCAGCACCTTACCGATGAGGAGGGCGCGCGATGAGCACCCGCGCCGAGCTGCACGGCGACGAACTGATCACCCGACGCCACCTGAACGCCACGCCCGCACGGGCCGGCTCCACCGCCACCAGCAAGCCGAGAAGCAGCAGCACGAACGCGAGGTCGAGCCGTTCGTCGCCGAAGGAACTCGCGTTTCCGTTCCCGCCGTAGTTGGGACAGTCCCGACGGTCGACGATCGGGCGCAGGATCAGCAGCGTCACCGCGATGACGGCGGCACCACCGCCGAGCGCCCGGAACCCGCCGAACCGGGCCGGCCTCTCACGCCGAGAGCACACGGTCGCGCTACCGGGTGGCGGGCTCCTGCCCGTCGCGCGCCTCGGTGGGGTCGTCGCGCGTGGGGTAGCCGAGCAGCTCGGCGAGGTCGCCGGCCGCCGCGAGGTAGGCGGCGTAGATGTCGTCGTCGAAGTGGTTGCGCCAGTCGCCGGCCGCGCCCTTGCGGTAGTGCGAGATCCGGCCGGGCGCGTCGCCGCCCTTCTTCATCCGGGTGAAGCTGTAGCGGGCGAGCAGCGCCTCCAGCTCCGGCGTCGGCAGCGTGATTCCGCAGTGCCGCAGCAGCCGGTCGACCTCCTCGGCCTGCCGTTCGCCGGTCAGGTCCTCGTAGCGGAACAGGCGGAACGTCTCCGCGGGCGGGGCCGTCGCCCACGACCTCATCTGCCCGAACTGCTTCTTGTCGCGGAGGCGCTCGATGACGTGCAGCATCCCCTCCTTCTTCGGCTTCTCCTGCAACACCTTGCGCGCCTGCGGGATGTCGCCCATCGGGGCGTGCGAGTTGCGCAACGAGAAGTAGCTGGACACCACGACGTCACGCGGGTCGCGGATCACGAAGAACGCGCGGTACGTGCCGGCCTTCGGCACTGCCTCGAAGCGCCTGTGGGACAGGAAGATCGCCAGGCCGGTACGGCCGGCCGGGACGGGCGCGGTCACTCCGCCGGAGTAGAAGCGCGGGTCGTAGGGCAGCAGGCCGGAGTGCCGGTAGACGGCCGGGTCGCTGAACAACGCCTTGATCCACTGGCTGCCCGTCTTGCGTACGGTGCAGTGGAAGACGTTGTCGAATTCGTTGCGGTCGACCACCGGCACGGTGAGCCGCATCCGGGTGTTGCGCGCTTCCATCTGCGCCCGCCGGGCCGCGACGCGCAAGGAATTCGGCGTGTTGTGCTTGGCAAATTCGACAGCGCGATCGATCATCGTGGAAGCCCTAACCGCACCCTGTTGAACAGGGGCAACGCCGACAGTTTCCCGCACGTCAGGCAGGAGAAATCCGCAGACTTCGCCTGC
Organism: Micromonospora sp. NPDC050980; assembly: GCF_040653835.1. Classification (NCBI taxonomy): domain Bacteria; kingdom Bacillati; phylum Actinomycetota; class Actinomycetes; order Micromonosporales; family Micromonosporaceae; genus Micromonospora; species Micromonospora sp. NPDC050980. Next base: position 85,667 of record NZ_JBFAGS010000017.1, read on the forward strand.
TGTCGCCCACGCCCCGACGCGCGCTAGGAATATCCCCGACCGCCCAAATGATGTCAACGCCGGGGACCTGAGAACTCGCTGAAAGGCGGGGGCGTACAGCCCTGCCGGTGCAGCCGCTCGATGCCGTCGAGCAGCAGGTCCAGGGCGAACTCGAACTCGAACTGGTCGTCGCAGCCCGACCCCACCACGGACCCGTCGTCGTGCGACGCGGCCACGGCGATCTCGGCGAGGTGGGGGAAGCGGGCCGCGGCCTCGGGCGGGAAGGTCGGCGCCGGCTGGGGTTCGCTGGCACCGGAGCGGCCCGCCCGGCGGGTGTCGTCGAACAACTCCTGGCTGAAGCCGAGGATCCGGCTGCCCATCGCGTGCATGACGTGGTGCGCCAGGTCGACGGAGAACCCGGCGGCCCGGAACACCCCGACCATCGAGTCGAGGTAAGCGAGCACACCCGGCGTTGCGGTGTTCCGCGACTCGATCGCCAGCGCCGCCCAGGGGTGCCGACCCAGCATCCGCCGCGCGGCGAGGACGCGCAGCCGGACCGTGGGCTTCCAGTCGTCGCCGGGCACCGGCGGGTCGATCTGGCCGACGACCACGTCGATCATGCCGTCGAGCAGTTCGTCCTTGTTCGCCACGTGCTTGTAGAGGGCCATCGGCACGACGCCCAGCTCCTGGGCGAGGTTGCGCATGCTCAGGGATTCGATGCCGGTGCCGTCGGCGAGCGTGACGGCGGCACGCAGGATCCGGTCCCTGCTCAGGGGCGTGCGGCGCAGCACGTCTGCCTGCTCGGCCATCGCGTCCTCGTCCTCGGTCGGCGGTGGTTGAACCCTAGCCGCCTTGACAGGTGTACGCCGTACACTCACCATTGGTGTACGGCGTACACCTGGGAGGAAAGATGAAGGCGATCGTGCAGGACCGCTACGGCCCGCCGGAGACACTCACGCTCGCGGAGGTCCCCGTGCCGGCGCCCCGACCCGACGAGGTGCTGGTGCGCGTCGAGGCGGCCTCGCTCAACGCGTACGACTGGCACGCCGTGCGCGGCGACCCGCGGCTGGCGCGGTTGGCGATGGGGCCGGCGCGGCCCCGGGCCCGCATCCGCGGCCGTGACGTCGCCGGTCGGGTCGAGGCCGTCGGCGCGAACGTCCGACGGCTCCGCCCCGGCGACGCCGTCTTCGCCGACCTCGGCGACGCCAACGGCGCGTTCGCCGAATACGTGTGCGTGCCCGAGGCGCTGGTCGCGCCGCAGCCGGCGAACCTGACGCCGCAGCAGGCGGCGGCGCTGCCGCTGGCCGGCGCGACCGCGCTCACCGGGCTGCGCGACGCCGGGCGGGTCGAGCCCGGCCACCGCGTCCTCGTCAACGGCGCCTCCGGCGGCGTCGGCACCCTGGCGGTCCAACTGGCCAAGGCACTCGGCGCGACGGTCACCGGCGTGTGCAGCACGCGCAACGTCGACCTGGTCCGCTCCCTCGGCGCCGACCACGTCGTCGACTACACCCGGGAGGACTTCACCCGCGACCCGCGCCGCCACGACGTGGTGTTCGACCTGGTCGGCAACCGCTCGCTCACCGCGCTGCGGCGGGCGCTGACCCCGACCGGGACGCTTGTGCTCTCCGGCGGCGGCGTCTGGCGCGGCGGCAGCCTGGTCGGGCCGGTCTGGTTGCTCGCGCGCGGGCGACTGCTGGCGCCGCTGTTCCGGCAGCGCGTCGTCGTGCTCGCCACGACGCCCGGCCGGCACCACCTCGACGCGCTCCGCGCGCACGCCGAGGCCGGACACCTCACCCCGGTCATCGACCGCACCTATCCGCTGCACGCGGTGCCCGAGGCCATTCGATATCTCGAAGGCGAGCACGCGCGGGCGAAGGTCGTCATCACCGTCTGACCGCGCCCGCGACGGCGCACCGAGGAACGCCACCCACCATCCCACCAAGCCGGACGCGCCACCACTCCACGCCGTCGACCACTTCGGGACCCGACCTCCGGGCCTCGGGCTCGGCGCGCCGGCCCTGATCTGGTTCGCCCACCGACGGCTGCACCCACCGCTCAGGCGTCACTGGTGTTCACTGGCACCCGTGGATCGTCATCGGCTCAGCAGCATCGCGCACTCGCACCATCCGTTCGCGGCGCCGGTCTCCGGCGTGAACGTCAACCGGCTCCTGCGCCGGGCGGACCGACGACCGGCGGCGCGCATCCTCGACCTCGGCTGCGGACGGGCGGCCTGGGCGATGCAGGCCCTCGCCCACTACCCGGACGGGCACGCGGACGGCGTCGACATCAGCGGACCCGCCCTCGAACACGCTGCCGCGGCGGCCGAGGCGCGCGGGCTCGCAACCTGCTGGGCTTCGTGACCCTGGTGCTCCGCCGCGCCTGACGTGCCCGCCGACGGCGCTACCCGGGGCTCCGGCCGGACCGGTCCTCGATCCGGAGGCGGCCGGCGCAGCGTACGTCGGGGGCGGCGACCGGACGCCGGAGCATCATCCAGTCCAGGACGGTCTCCTCCACCGGCCAGCCGTGCACCGCCACGACGCTGTACGGCACCGGCCGGGGCTGCGGGCAGAGGACCTGCGACCGCACCCGCCCGTTCGGCAGGAACCGCACGGAGGCGGTCCGGTCCAGCAGGACCGTCGAGGTGTCGGTGACCGTGATCAGCGCGCCGAGCACGACCTCCGGCTCGACCCCGCCGCCCGGCGTCGCGCCGTCCGGGGCGGGTGGGGCGACCACGACCGCCGCGCTGGGCAGCACCGGCGCGGCCAGGAAGACCGCGCCGGTCACCAGCGGGAGCACGGCGGCGACCGCGTACGCCAGGCCGTGCGTCACCGCCCGGGCGCTTCCCGCCGGGATAGGGCCGGTGAGCAGCACGGTGGCGACCGGCGGCACCGCGAGCAGCGCGGCCGTGGCCGGCTCACCCGAGCGGAGCGCCGTCCACGCCGCCGGTGCCAGCAGGGCGTACGCGAGGACGGCCGCGGCCACCGGGGCTGCCACGCTGACCAGCAGGATCCGGGTCGGCTGGTCCGGGTACAGGTAGCGGGCGCGCAGCGCGAGCAGGCACAGCCCCAGCATCAGCAGCGTCGGCAGGAAGCGGAGCTGCCAGGTGAGCGCGCCGAGCGCGACCGCCCCGGTGGCCACCCAACCGGGGGTTCGCGCCGTCCAGGAGGCGAGCAACGACCGTTCCGGGTCGAAGCGCTCCGGTGCGCTCAGCCGGAGCAGCCGACCGAGCACCCCGAACGTCAGCACCACCAGCGGGAACGCCCAGACCAGCGCGATCAGCAGGGCACTGAGCAGGCCGAGTGGGCTGACGTACTGCACCAGCAGCAGCATCGTGGACATGTCCTGGCGGCTGAGCTGCCACAGCCGCAGCACCAGCAGCAGGACGGGGAACGCGGGAAGGAGGGTCAGCAGCCACTGCTGCGCCTGCCGCGCCGCGGCCGTCCGGCGGGGCCGCGCGTTCCGGCCGGGGCCGCCGGCGATCCCGGGTACGCCGGGGCGGGTAACGCGATCCTCTCCCACGGCCACTGCCGCACCTCCACCTTCCTGGGGTCGGGTTGCTCTCCGACCGCGACCGGCTGGGGGAAGTTGTACCGCTGCTGCCACCGGAAGTTGGTGGCGTACGCCTGCTCCCACGCCGAGTTCTCCGGGTCCCGCGCCGACGCGTAGAGCGCGAGGTCGACGAGGTCACGAAGCGCCTCGTTCGGGCCGGTGTTGACGCCCCACCGCTCCGCCGCGGACTCGCCGATGTCCCAGTGCTGAAGCGGCTTCACGTCGTGCAGGGTGACCGGGAAGCGTCGGCCGTCGTCGCTCGGCCGGTCGCCGGTGACGAATCCGGCGAGGATCGCCGCGTCGCTGGTGACCGCTTCCACCTTCCCGTCGAACATCTCCTGGAAGCAGTCGCTGATCCGGTTCCGGCCGATCGGTCTCGCGCCGGCCTGGCGCAGGCGCGGGATCGCGGTCGAGGTGGTCAGCGTGCACACGGTGCGGTCCGCCAGGTCCTCCAGGCTGCTCACCGGGCGCGTGTCGCTGCTCAGCGTCACCACCGACTGTTCCGTCTGCAGGTACGGGGCGGAGAAGACGGCGCCTTCCTCCTCCTCCCGCCGCTTGGTGATGCTGTAGGAGGCGATCACCAGGTCGACGGTGACGAAGCCGTCGCGGTCCCGAGCCTGGCGGCGGGCCCGGTCCTCGCTCTCCATCGGCAGGAACCGCACCTGGGACCGGTCGAACCCGAGGTAGCCGGCGATCATGTAGGCGATGTCGACGTCGAAGCCCCGCCAGACGTCGTTCGGCAGTCGCTGGGAGACGCCCGGCTGGTCGTCCTTCGCCCCGATCAGCAGTTCCGGCTTGCCCTTCAGCCCGGCCCGGTCCATCAGATCGTCCCGAGTCGGCGGGCCGAGCCGGAGCACGATCGGCACCATCGCCGCCGCGAGGACGGCGAGCACGGCGGCCAGTGACACCAGTCGCAGCCGGCGGGCCCGGTCGGTCCGCGGCGGTGCCCCCGCCGCCGGTTCTGGAGTGCGCGGTTCGCCTGCCTCGTTCACCCGTGCCTCCCCCTACGCGACCGGTGGTAGCGGCTCCATTGTGGGGGGTGTGGCAAGGGTGGGACGAGTTCCGCCGCGCCGCCGCGCGGTCAACCGGACGGTGTCCCGGCCGGCGCGCCGAGCCGGGCGGGCAGGTCGCCGACGGCCGGATCGCCGGGTCGAAGATCACCGGCCGGGGCACGCGCCACATCCTACCGAGATTCACGTTCGATGATGGTTGGCGGTTTTGCCGTCCCATCGATGCCGGCGGTGCGACTATGGAGGGCGTGGGAACTGCGAAAACTGCCGCCATGCCGTCCATCTCGCCGCTGACCGGTGAGCCGATCAAGCGGGCCGACGCCGAGCGCCTCGCGGGGGTGCTGAAGGCGTTCGCCGATCCGGCTCGGCTGCGGCTGATCAGCCTGATCCAGTCCGCCCCGCAGGGCGAGGCGTCGGTGAGCGACCTGACCGCGCCGCTCGGGCTGTCCCAGCCCACGGTGAGCCACCACCTGCGCATCCTCACCGAGGCCGGGCTCCTGGAGCGCGAGAAGCGCGGCGTCTGGGCCTACTACCGGGTGGTGCCGTCCGCGATCGCCGCGATCGCCGACCTGCTGACCCCGCCCCGCAAGCGCGCGACGAAGCGCGCTCGCTGAGCGCTCGCTCGGCCCGGCGTGACCGCACCTCGCGGGGCCGCGCGCACCCGGGGCGCGCCGGCTAAGCCGGCCCGAGCCTCGACCGGCGCGCTCGCCCGATGAATGTGTTCTAATTAACCACGTCGATGTTCGCGCTAACATCGATGACCGGTCGCCACCACCCTCGGCACCGCCGGCATCGACGCGCGTGCGGGCCTCGCGCCGGAATCGGGCGCCGGCGGTGGGTTCCTCCTGCGTGCGCCAGCGTTCCATCGACGGCCATCACACCCGGAAGGCTCCGCGCCGGTACGGAAGGTCTCGGAGCCCTGCGCATCCGAGGAGCCGTCATGCCCATCCCCCGTCCCCGATCCGTCCGGTCCAGACCCGCGCGCCTGGCGTTCGCGGCCCTGGCCCTCGTCCTGGCCGTCGGCGGCGCCGCACTGGTCACGCAGCCCCGCACGGCCGCCGCCGCCCCCGGGCCGGGCTCCGTCGTGGGGGCGCAGTCCGGCCGCTGCGTCGACGTGCCGAACGGCAGCACCACGAACGGCATCCAGGTCCAGCTCTACGACTGCACCGGGGCCGCCGCGCAGACCTGGACCTACACGGCGGCACGGCAGTTCACGGTGTACGGCAACAAGTGCCTGGACGCCAACGGCCAGGGCACCAGCCCGGGCACCACCGTGATCATCTGGGACTGCAACGGCCAGGCCAACCAGCAGTGGAACGTCAACGCCAACGGCACCATCACCGGCCAGCAGTCCGGGCTCTGCCTCGACGCCAACGGCGCCGGCACCGCCAACGGCACCAAACTCATCCTCTGGACCTGCAACGGCCAGGCCAACCAGCGGTGGACCACGTCGACAGGTCCGTCGTCCCCACCGCCCACCTCGCCGCCGCCCGGCAGCGGCCGGCCGTGCGACATCTACGCCGCCGGTGGCACGCCGTGCGTGGCCGCGCACAGCACCACCCGGGCGCTGTTCTCCGCCTACAGCGGCGGCCTCTACCAGGTCCGTCGCGCCTCGGACAACACCACGCGCGCCATCGGGGTGCTGGGCGCCGGCGGGCACGCCGACGCCGCCGCCCAGGACGCCTTCTGCGGCGGCACGACCTGCGTGATCACCGTGGTCTACGACCAGTCGGGCCGAGGCAACGACCTGTGGTACCAGGGATCGGTGCAGGTCCCGGGCTCCACCTCCAGCCGGCCCGCGACCGCGACCAGCGAGTCGTTGACCGTCGGCGGCACCCGGGCCTACTCGCTCTACATCAATCCCGGCAACAGCTACTGGCGGGACGGCCACGCCACCGGCGTCCCCACCGGCAGCGCGCCCGAGGGCATGTACATGGTGACCAGCGGCACCCACGTCAACAGCGGCTGCTGCTTCGACTACGGCAACAGCGAAACCACCCGCCGGGCCGACGCCGCCGGGGCGATGGACGCGATCTACTTCGGCACCAGCTGCTGGTTCGGCGGCTGCTCCGGCGGCGGCCCCTGGGTGCAGGCCGACCTGGAATGGGGCCTCTACCCCGGCGGCAGCCAGTCCTGGAACCCCAACCAACGCGCCTTCACCAACAAGTTCGTCACCGCCACCCTGAAGAACAACGGCACCTCCCGCTTCGCCATCAAGGGCAGCAACGCCCAGTCCGGCAACCTCTACACCCTCTACGACGGCGCCCTGCCCCCCGGCTACAGCCCGATGAAGAAACAGGGCGCGATCATCCTCGGCAGCGGCGGCGACTGCTGCAAGCCCGGCGGCGGCGCCAACCTGAGCGCCGGCACGTTCTACGAGGGCGCGATGGTGGCCGGCTACCCGTCCGACGCCACCGAGAACGCCGTCCAGGCGAACATCGTGGCCGCCGGCTACCGCTGAGACCCCCCGCTCGACTCCCCGCTCGAAAGGACAGTGATGTTAGCGCTATCAAAAAGACCGGGCCGGCGTAGGCTTGCCCTACTCGTCACGCTCATCGCCCTGGTGGGGCTGTTCCCGGCGGTCGCCCGGGCCGACAACCCGATCGTGCAGACGATCTACACGGCCGACCCGGCGCCGCTGGTCTACAACGGCCGCGTCTACCTCTACACCGGCCACGACGAGGACAACTCGACCTGGTTCACCATGAAGGAGTGGCGGGTCTATTCGTCCGACGACATGGTCAACTGGACCGACCACGGCTCGCCGCTCAACCTGGGCACGTTCAGCTGGGCCAAGCAGGACGCCTGGGCCGGCCAGGCGGTCTACCGCAACGGCAAGTTCTACTGGTACGTACCCATGGTCGTGCGGGCGACCGGCCAGATGGGCATCGGCGTGGCCGTGTCCGACAGCCCGACCGGGCCGTTCCGGGACGCGATCGGCCGCCCGCTGGTGAGCAACGGCGAGATCGACCCCACCGTGTTCATCGACGACGACGGCCAGGCGTACCTCTACTGGGGCAACCCCCGACTGTGGTACGTGAAGCTGAACGCGGACATGACCTCGTACTCGGGCAGCCCGACGCAGATCCCGCTGACCACCGCGGGCTTCGGCACCCGGACCGGGGACGCGAACCGGCCCACCCTGTTCGAGGAGGGGCCCTGGGTCTACAAACGCAACAACCTCTACTACCTGGTCTACGCGGCCAAGTGCTGCTCGGAGTTCATCGCCTACTCGACCGCACCCGGCCCGCTCGGGCCGTGGACCTACCGCGGGACGGTCATGCCCACCCAGGGCAGCAGCTTCACCAACCACCCCGGAATCGTCGACTTCAAGGGCAACTCCTACTTCTTCTACCACAACGGGGCGCTGCCCGGCGGCGGCGGATTCACCCGCTCGGTGGCGGTGGAGAAGTTCTCCTACGGCGCGGACGGCTCCATCCCGACGATCACCATGAGCAACGCCGGCGCGCCGCAGGTCGGCACGCTGAACCCGTACGTGCGGCAGGAGGCCGAGACGATCGCCTGGGGGCAGGGCGTCGAGACCGAGCCGGCCAGCGGCGGCGGGATGAACGTCGGCTGGATCGACAACGGGGACTACATCAAGGTCAAGGGCGTGGCCTTCGGCACCGGCGCGACCTCCTACACCGCCCGGGTCGCCTCCGCCACCAGCGGCGGCAGCATCGAGCTGCGCCTGGACGGCACCAGCGGCCCGCTGGTGGGCACCTGCCGGGTGTCCGGCACCGGCGGCTGGCAGACCTGGACCGACACGACCTGCCCGGTCAGCGGCGCCACCGGCACCCACGACCTCTACCTGCGGTTCACCGGCGGCAGCGGCTCGCTGTTCAACGTCGACCACTGGCGGTTCAGCTCCGGCACCGGCACCCCGCCGCCCACCACCCCGCCGCCCACCACCGCCCCGCCCACCACTCCCCCGCCGACCACCCCGCCGCCCACCACCCCACCGCCGACCGGCGGCGCCTGCGCCGCGACGTACCGCACCACCAGCACGTGGTCCGGCGGATTCCAGGGCGAGGTGACCGTCACGGCCGGCGCCTCGGCGCTCAACGGCTGGACGGTGGGCTGGAACCTGGCCGGCGGCCAGAGCATCACCCAGATCTGGGGCGGCACGCTGAGCACCAGCGGCTCCACGGCGACCGTCCGCAACGTGTCGTACAACGGCGCGGTGCCCGCCGCCGGCTCGACCACGTTCGGCTTCCTGGCCAACGGCTCGCCGTCGACCCCGTCGCTCACCTGCGCCACCCCCTGAGAGGAGCGGATCCATGCGTACCAGGAAATGGCTGGCCGCGGTCGCGGCGCTCGCCATGTCGGCCGCCGGGGCGCTGGCCCCGGCCGGCCCGGCGGCGGCGGAGTCCAACGGTGGGGTGCGGGTGATGCCGCTCGGTGACTCGATCACCGAGGGCACCCAGGTGCCGGGCGGCTACCGGATCGGGCTGTGGCAGCGGCTCGCCGCCGGTGGCTACCGGGTCGACCTGGTCGGCTCGCAGTTCAACGGGCCGGGCAACCTCGGCGACCACGACCACGAGGGCCACCCCGGCTGGCGGATCGACCAGATCGACGCCAACATCACCGGCTGGCTGAACAACTACCAACCGCGCACCGTGCTGCTGCACATCGGCACCAACGACATCCTGCAGAATTACAACGTCTCCACGGCGCCGAACCGGCTCTCCACGCTCATCGACCGCATCACCGCGACCGCGCCGAACGCCGACGTGTTCGTGGCGCAGATCATCCCGTTGGCCAACTCCGGTCAGGAGTCGGCGGTGCGTACCTTCAACGCCGCCATCCCGGGCATCGTGCAGGCCAAGGTGAACGCCGGTAAGCGCGTACACCTGGTCGACCAGCATTCCGCGCTGACCGCCGCGGACCTGATCGACGGCATCCACCCGACCGCCACCGGCTACGACAAGATGGCGGCCGTCTGGTATCGGGCGCTGCAGGCGGTGGACGGCAGCGTCGGCTCCCCGGGCAGCGGGGGCGGCGACACCTACCAGAACGTGCAACTGGTCGGCGCCGGCTCTCTCCGGTGCCTGGACGTGCCGAACGGCAGCACCACAAACGGCGTCCAGGTGCAGTTGTACGACTGCTGGGGCGGCACCATGCAGCGCTGGAGCTACACCTCGGCCAAGCAGTTGCAGGTGCTGGGCAACAAGTGCCTCGACGCGAACGGCCGGGGGACCGCGAACGGCACCAGCGTGATCGTCTGGGACTGCAACGGTCAGCCCAACCAGCAGTGGAACGTGAACGCGAACGGCACGATCACCGGCGTGCAGTCCGGGCGCTGCCTGGACGCGGTCGGCTACGGCACCGCCAACGGCACGAAGATCCACCTTTGGGACTGCCACGGCGGCTCCAATCAGCTCTGGAGCACCCGCAGCTGAGGTGCAAGGCGGGGCCCCTTGTTAACGCCTCCGGTAGAGAAGGGGCCCCGTCTCACTCCGCCTGGCGGCTCAGCCGGGCGCGGCTCAGCCGGGCGGCCCGTCGGGCCGGCTCCCGCGCCGCCCCGGGGCCGCGAACGGATCACCCGCCGATCGCGTCCAGCTCGGCGAGCGCGTCGGCGGGCAGGTCCAGGGCCGCACCGGCGACGTTCTCGCGCAGGTGCGCGACCGAGGACGTGCCGGGGATGAGCAGGATGTTCGGCGACCGGCGCAGCAGCCAGGCCAGCGCGACGGCCATCGGGGTGACCGCCAGCCGCTTCGCGACCCCGTCCAGGACGCCGGACTGCAACGGTGAGAAGCCGCCCAGCGGGAAGTACGGCACGAACGCGATACCCTCGCGGGTGGTCTCGTCGACCAGCCGGTCGTCGCCGCGGTTGGCCAGGTTGTAGAGGTTCTGCACGCACACCACCGGGGCGATCGACCGGGCCTCGGCGAGCTGGTCCGCGGTGACCGTGCTCAGCCCCAGGTGCCGGATCAGTCCCTGCTCGCGCAGGTCGGCGAGCGCTGCGAACGGCTCGGCGAGCGAGCCCGGCTCCGGGGCGTCGAAGCCGCCGAGCCTCAGGTTCACCACGTCGAGCGCCTCGACGCCGAGGCGTCGCAGGTTGTCGTGCACCTGCCGGGTCAGCTCGGCCGGGGTGCGGGCGGGCGGCCATCCGCCCCGCTCGTCACGGCGGTTGCCGACCTTGGTAACGATGTGCAGGCCGTCCGGGTAGGGCGCGAGCGCCTCGCGGATGATCTCGTTGGTGACGTGCGGGCCGTAGAAGTCGGCCGTGTCGATGTGCCGGATGCCCAGTTCGACCGCCGTCCGCAGCACGGCGACGGCGGCGGCGCGGTCCCGGGGTGGCCCGAACACGCCCGGACCGGCCAGTTGCATGGCCCCGTAGCCCATCCTGGTGAGGGTGAGGTCGCCCACCTGGTAGGTGCCACCGGGAAGCTTGTCGCCTGTCATGGTTCCCTTCCGCGCGCCGGATTCTCCGGCGGCACCTCGTACGGTGCCCCTCGCCGGCCGGCGCAACCAGGCCCCACCGATCCCTGGATGAGCAGGCCGCCCGTCTCACCGGCGCCGGAGCAGCCCGCGTTCGGTCATGAACGCCCGTAGCGTCTCCGCGTCCGCGTCGGACAGCATTCGGCGCGGGATCACGGTCGCCGGCATCCGGCCGACGTGGACGATCCAGAACTCCGGGTCGTCGGTCACCTTGGCGACCCCGTCCCAGGCGATGCCGCCGGACTCCGAGCCGCTACGCATCATGATGTTGTCCTCGGTGATGTCGTAGCCACCCTCGACGGCATAGCCACCGGAGCGACGCCGGGCGCGCCACCGCACCCACGGCGCGTAGAGCATCGACAGCAGGCCGCCCACGAGCAGCGCGGTCCACAGCGCCGAGAACCGGTCTCCCGACGCGCGCGCCCACGAGACGGCGAGCCCGAGCGCACCGACGCCGGCGAGCGCCGCTCCCACGTAGCCGAACCGGCGCAGCCGGACCCGGCTGAGCGCGGCGGCCACGCGGCCCGGGTAGGTGGGATCGGCCGGGACGTCGACTCGGATGTGCACGCCCGCACGATAGCCCGGGACGCCGGCGGCCGGCGGGGCGCCGAACACACCGCCGTGGAGTACGCCACGACTGTTAACGCTCACCTCCCGCCGCCGGAGTGATTCCCGAAAATTTCCGGTGCCCAAACCGAGAATTTCGGCCGGCAGCTTGCCCGCCAGGGCCAGTTCAGCGCCGCTGACGTCGCCGGGTTCGACCGTGCAGGCCACCCGGAACGGCAGAGCTTTCCGCAACACGAGCGGTTGAACCTGTTATCGATAAACTGCTATCTTTCGGCACGGGAGCGAAGGGCACGCTCCCGGTCACCGGCAAGGCGCCGACGAGGGCACGCCCTCCCGCCGCCCGGTAACCAGTCCGGGCCGCCGTGCCGATGCCCGTCGACCGCAGATCGCCCCGAGGACCTCGCTTCCCCACGGGCCTGCTTCGCCCGGCGCCGGACCACCACCACTGGCAAGGAGGCGCAACAGTGAAACGTACCCACCTTCTCTCGACCCTCGCCGCCGCGGCCCTGATCGTCACGACGGCCGCCGGCGGCGTGCTGAGCGGCGGCCTCGGCGGCGCGGCGGAGGCCGCGACGAACGGCGCCCTCGCCGCCACCGCCGGCTGCGGCAAGGCCCCCACGCTCAGCAATGGCACCCGCACCATCTCCAGCGGCGGGCAGAACCGCAGCTACATCCTGCGCATCCCGGACGGGTACGACCGGAACCGTCCCTACCGCCTGGTCTTCGGCTTCCACTGGCTGAACGGCTCGGCGAACAACGTCGCCTCGGCCGGCTACTACGGGCTGCTACCGCTGTCGAACAACAGCACGATCTTCGTCGCGCCGCAGGGCATCGACAACGGCTGGGCCAACACCAACGGCCGGGACCTGACCCTGTTCGACGACATCTCCCGGCAGGTCGAGAACGACCTCTGCGTCGACACCACGCAGCGTTTCGCACTCGGCTGGAGCTACGGCGGGGCGATGAGCTACGCGGTCGCCTGCGCCCGGCCCAGCGTCATCCGCGCGGTCGCCGTGCTGTCCGGCGCCAACCTCAGCGGCTGCAACGGCGGCACCCAGCCCGTGCCCTACTTCGGCATCCACGGCACCCACGACAGCGTGCTCAACATCTCGATGGGCCGGTCGCTGCGCGACACGTTCGTGCGGAACAACGGCTGCACCCCGCAGAACCCGCGCGAGCCGGCCCTGAACAGCTTCAGCCACATCACCACCACCTACTCCGGCTGCCGCGCCGGCTACCCGGTGCAGTGGGCCGCGTTCGACGGCGACCACACCCCGAGCCCGGTCGACGGCTCGGGCAGCCCGAACGACTCCCGGACCTGGACCTCGGGCGAGATCTGGCGGTTCTTCAGCCAGTTCGAGTCGACCACACCGCCGACCACCACCCCGCCGACGAGCACGCCGCCCACCAGCACGCCGCCCACCACGACCCCGCCCACCACCACGCCGCCGACGACTCCGCCGGCGACCGGCTGCGCCGCCACCTACCGCACCGTCAACACCTGGCCGGGCGGCTTCCAGGCCGAGGTCACCGTGGCCAACAACACCGCCGCGACAGTCAACCGCTGGACGGTACGCCTGACGCTGGCCTCCGGGCAGGCCATCAGCAGCCTCTGGAACGGCGTCAACACCGGCACCACCGGCACCGTCTCGGTGCAGAACGCCGCCTACAACGGCACCCTGGGCCCGAACGCGTCGACCACCTTCGGGTTCACCGCCACCGGCAACGGCGCCACCGCGCCCGGCAACGTCACCTGCACGAGTTCCTGACGACGCCGACCACGGGGCCCGGAGCCGGACGGCTCCGGGCCCCCGCGTTCCCCGCCACGGGACAGCGCCGGTACGTACAGTGCGGAGACAGCACCGTCGCGAGAAGGAGAGCCATGTCGAAGCCGCCGCTGCCCGAGCCGGCCGTTGCCATGCTGCGCAAGCCGAACCCCGCCGTCATCGCCACGCTGCGCCCCGACGGTCAGCCGGTCTCCGCGGCCACCTGGTATCTCTGGGCGGACGGCCGGATCCTGGTCAACATGGACGAGGGCCGCCGCCGGCTGGGCCACCTGCGCAACGACCCCCGGGTCACCCTCACGGTGCTGGACGAGCAGGGCTGGTACACGCACCTGAGCATCGTCGGGCGCGTCGTCGAGCTGCGTGACGACACCGACCTGGCCGACATCGAGCGGCTCTCCCAGCACTACACCGGACGGCCGTATCCCCGGCGGGAGCGCGGGCGGGTCACCGCCCTGGTCGAGATCGACCGCTGGCACGGGTGGGGCGCGCTCAAGGACAACAGCCAGGTCGGCTGAGCGCTCACCATCGGGCTCCGGTCGATCGATCCACATCCCGGACAACGATCGACAACGCGATCAACATCGGGCAGCATCAATCCCCATGGAAGCCCGGTCCGCCGGCACTCGCCCCCCGGCCGAGAGCGCCAGCCCCGCACAGATCCCCGCCGAGCGGCCACCGGACGGGCGGGGCCGGCGACTCCCGACCGAATGGGTCCTGGCGATCCTGGCCAGCCTGCTGCTGGCGGTGGCGTTGACCTGGCCGACGCTGCGGCACCCGGCGACCACGATCCCCGGCGACCTCGGCGACCCCACCCTGCAGGCGTGGCAGGTCGCCTGGTCGGGGCACGCCCTGCTCAGCAACCCGCTCGGCCTCTGGGACTCGAACACGTTCTACCCCGAGAGATACACCTACGCCTACAGCGACACCCTGCTCGGGTACGCGCCGGCCGGGATGCTCGGCTCCGGCTTCGAGGCGGCCGTGGTCCGCTACAACGTGCTCTACGTGCTGCTGCACGCGCTGGCGTTCCTCGGGGCGTACGCGCTGGCCCGGCAGCTCGGGGCGAACCGGTGGGGCGGGGCGGTCGCCGGCGTCGCCTGGGCGTACGCGCCGTGGCGGCTGGCGCACGCCGGTCACCTGAACATCCTGTCCAGCGGCGGCATCGCGCTGGCGCTGGCCATGCTGGCCCGCGGCCACGGCTGGTCGCTGCGCCACGGCTACCGGCCGCAGCGGCGCCGGCCCGGCTGGGCGCTGGCCGGGTGGCTGACCGCCGCCTGGCAGGTGAGCCTCGGCTTCGGCATCGGGTTACCGCTCGTCTACTTCCTGCTCGCCGCGGTGCTGGTGGCGGCCGGCTGCTACGGCTGGTCCTGGTGGCGCCGACGGGAACGGCCGCCGTTCGGCCGGCGTCTGCTGCTCGCGGACCTGGCCGGCGGAGCCGCGTTCGGCACGGTGACGGTGCTGCTCGGCCTGGTCTACCTGCGCGTGGTCGACCTCAATCCGCAGGCGCAACGGACGCTGGACTGGACGAAGATGTTCTCCCCGCCGCTGATGGGGTTCCTCACCGCGCCGGCCGACTCGTGGTTGTGGGGCGAGCGGCACGCCGCGGCGCGCGAGCAGTTGAGCTGGCCGCCGGAGATGGCGCTGCTGCCGGGGATGACGCTGATCGGGCTGGCCGCGGCCGGGCTGTTCGTCTCGGCGTACCCGCTGCGGCGCCGGATCGGGCTGGGGCTCGGTGTGCTCGGCACGGTGCTGCTGGGGTTGGGCGCCACGCTCGGCGGGGACGGCGATCCCGGCTATCTGACGCTGTCCATGCACCTGCCGGGCTGGGACGCACTGCGCACCCCGGGCCGGATGATGCACTGGACCAGCCTGCTGCTCGCGATCCTCGCCGCCGGGGTGGTGACGGCGCTGGCCGAGTCGTCGGGTCGGCACCCGGACCGCCGCCGGGCCCGCATCCTCACGTCGCTGGTCCTGCTGGCGCCGCTGGCGCTGGTCACGCTGGAAGGGGTCAACCGCACCCCGCACCTGACCGTGCCACGGCCGCCGGCCGCGCTGCGGACCGCGCCGGACCCGATCCTGGTGCTGCCCGCCGGCGGCGTGGGAGACCTGACGTACATGCTGTGGACGACCGACGGGTTCCCCCGGGTGACGAACGGGCTCGGCGGGTTCGAGCCGGCCAGCCAGGCGCAGACGCGGGTGGCGGTGGCGTCGTTCCCCGACCCGGGCAGCGTGGCATACCTGCGGGGGATCGGCGTGCGGTCGGTGGTGGCCCTGCCGGGCCGCGCCGCGGGGACGCCGTGGGAGGGCATCGAGGCGCGGCCCGTCGACGGGCTGGGCATCACCCGGGAGGAACGCGATGGCGCGCTCGTCTACCACCTCTGAGCGCGGCCGGGCGAGGTGACGGACGTGCGACTGTCCGTCGTGGTGCCCTGCTTCAACGAGGAGGCGTCGGTGGAGCGGCTGCACGAGACCGTGCGCGCCGCGCTCGCCGAGGTGCCCGACGTGGACGTCGAGGTGGTATACGTCGACGACGGCAGCGAGGACGGCACGCTCGCGGCGCTGCGCCGGCTCGCCGCCGCCGATCCGGACGTCTGCTACACCTCGCTGAGCCGCAACTTCGGCAAGGAGGCGGCGATGCTCGCCGGCCTGCGCCGGGCGACCGGCGACGCGGTGGTCATCATGGACGCCGACCTGCAACACCCGCCGCGGCTGCTGCCGGAGATGGTGGCGCTCTACCGTCAGGGCTTCGACCAGGTGATCGCCCGACGCGACCGGCGCGGTGACCGGTTCCTGCGCACGATGGCCACCAGGTCGTTCTACCGGGCCATCAACTGGTGGATCGACGTGCGCCTGCTGGACGGGGCGGGTGACTTCCGACTGCTCTCGCGGCTCGCGGTGAACGCGATCCTGGAGATGCCGGAATACAACCGGTTCTCCAAGGGCCTGTTCTCCTGGATCGGCTTCCGGACCGTGGTGGTGGCCCACCACAACGAGGTCCGGCAGGCGGGGCGGAGCCGCTGGACGTTCGGCAAGCTGTTCAACTACGCGTTCGACGGCCTGCTGTCGTTCAACAACCGGCCGCTGCGACTGGCGATCTACGGCGGCCTGTTCCTCACCCTCATCGCGGTGGCGTACATGGCCTGGGTGGTCGCGGACGCCGTCGAGAAGGGCATCGACGTTCCCGGCTACACCACGATCATCGTCAGCGTGATCGGGCTCGGCGGCATCCAGATGATGCTGCTGGGGGTGATCGGCGAGTACATCGGCCGGATCTACTACGAGACCAAGCGCCGGCCGCACTATCTGGTGCGCGAGACCGAGCGGCTGGTCACCGAGGCCGGCGACGAGCGCTGAGCGGGACGCGCGTCAGGCGGCCTCCGCCCGCCCGCCGCGACGCCCGGGCCCGTCGGTTCGGGGTCGGCTCGACCGGCCGCGCAGGACAACGACGGTACGCCGTTGGCGCCGTCGGACGAGCGTCAGTGCGGGCTGCCGGCACCGCCGCTGCTCCCGCCAGGGGACGGCACGCTCGCCCAGCCCGGCGCGCATCCGGCCCGTACCGCTGTTCCCGGCCCCGAGGGGCCGTGGGCGCCGGTCGCGCCCACGGCCCCTCGGCGATCAGGACGCGGTGCCCGGGCGGTCGACGTCCCCGCGCCACGCACCGGTGGCGCCCCCGCGGCTCTCGATGAACGTCTTGAACCGCTTGGCGTCGGCCTTCACCTGGTGATCGTCCACCCCGACGGCGCTGCCGGCCTTCTCCACCAGGCCCTCCGGCTCCCAGTCGAGCTGGATCGTCACCCGGGTCTCGTCGTCGGAGAGCCGGTGGAACGTCACCACCCCGGCGTGCTTCGTGTCGCCACCGGTGCTCTTCCACGCCACCCGCTCGTCCGGGTGCTGCTCGGTGATCTCCGCGTCGAACTCCCGGGTCACCCCGGCCACCTTCGTCACCCAGCGGGTGTGCGTCGGGTCGATCTGGGTGATCGACTCGACGCCGTCCATGAACTGCGGGAACGACTCGAACTGCGTCCACTGGTCGTACGCGGTGCGGACCGGTACCTGAACGTCGACGGACTCGGTCACGGTGCTCACTGGGCCTCCTCAAACGACTTGTCGTAACGTCGTGGTGCCCCGGTGCGACCGGTTCAACCCTGCGGGTGCGTCACATCCCCGGCCGGGCCGGCTCCGGCGGGGCGGGGTAGCGCGACCGGCGCGCGCTGTGGGATACAGACAGCCATGGCGGGCAGTGTCGAACAGGAAGAGGTCTGGCGCAGGCAGGCCGTCGAGGACCGGGACGCCCAGGCGGCGTTCGCGCTCGGCGCGCTGCATCTGAGCCGGACCGGCGCCGACGGCGAGGCGCGGCGGTGGTTCGAGTACGCGACGACGCTCGACCCCGGTGCCGACCTGTTGTGGCGGATCACCCAGGAGCACGTGTGCACGATCGCGTTCGAGCCGATCCGCAGGTGGATGCGGCGGGCCGTCACCACCGAGTGGGCGGGGTGCGAGTTCGCCGTCGATCCGGGTGTCTTCGGCGTCTACGACTACCACGGCACCGGCCACGTCACCGCTCAGACGTTCACGGTGCAGGTCTGCGCGGAGCCCGCCGAGGCGGCCCGCGCGGCGTTGGCGGCGGCTGCACTCCGGTTCCCCATGGTCAACGAGATCGGTGCGGAGACCGAAGCGGACGACGGTGAGCTGTACACCCCCAACTTCGTCTCCGCGGTCCGCGACGACGTGAACGGGCCATGGCTGGGGATGGACTGCAAGGACGGCGTCATGCCGCTGATGGCCCGGACGGACATCCGCATTCTCGTCGAGGAGCTGCGCCGGGCCGGCGCCACCGCCGGTCGCATCTTCTCCCCCTCCAACGAGCTGCTGAACTGGTATCCCGCCGCCCGGTGAAACGCTCCGGCCGCGGCGGATGGCACCCGCCTGGCGTCGTACGGTTCGCATACCCTCTCCCCATGATCACTGAGCTGCCCCGGTTGCTCGGTCTGCTGCCACCGGGCACGCTGCCGGCCGGTCGGCTGGTCCGGCCGGAGGACGGCGGGCCGCCGGTGTACTGGTTGAGCGACGAACCGGTCGAGCCTGCGCTCTGGGCGCGGCTGCGCTCGCGCCACGACGACAGCGGGCTGTGGCCGCTGCTGCTGACCGGGTTGCCGCGCGACGAGAGGCGGCCGTGGGCCGACGGCGAGGTGTTCCCGGCCCACATGACCGCACCGGACCTGCACGACGCGGCGGAGCTGCTGGCCCGGTGGTGGGCAGACCGCGCCGAGGCGGACGAGGAGGAGGACGCCGGGGCCGAGGCCGATCGCGTGGCGGCCACGGCCCCGTTCGGTCGACGCTGGCCCGGCCTGGCCGAGCCGGGAGATCCCGCCGGGTCGGCGGGGCACGTCGCCGAGCCCTGCCCGGGAAACCTCCTGTGGGCGCCGGCGCGGCTCGGACTCGTGCCGGCCTCGCGCGGCGCCGACACCCTGGCGCTGACCGGCTGGTCCGGCCCGGTGAACTACGTCTCCGACGCCGGCATGTTGTCGGCGGTGGTGCGGAGCTGGGAGGACCGCTTCGGGGCGCAGGTGGTGGGCCTCGGTTTCGACACCCTCCACCTCGCCGTCGCCGCGCCGCCGACGTCCCCCGAGCACGCCCGTCGGGTCGCGGCGGAGCACTTCGCCTTCTGCCCGGACAACATCGAGCAGGGGGCGGGGGCGCTCACCGCGTACGCCGGCCAGATCATCGGGTCGGACACCTGGTCGTTCTGGTGGGACTGAGGTCGTACGCTCTGCCGGCGGATGACACCAACAAGCCCGGGGGACGAGACGGCGATGACGACGCGCTGCGGCCAGGGCCGTTTCGGCGAGGAGAGCTACCTGGTCGCCTGCGCCTGGGCCGACGACCAGACGGTGGGCATCGTCGCCTTTCTGTCGTCCCGCCCACAGGGCGACCGCACCGCCCAGTTCCTCGAGGCACGTGAGGCCATGACGGTAACCACCCCGTAGGCCCAGGTCGTCCCGCCTGCGGGCAACCGCCGTCAACCGCCCCTGGCCCGGCCGGCGCAGCGGCCTCAGGCCCGGCCAAAGACGGACGAAGGCCGGTCGTCGACGGACGAAGGCCGGTCGTCGAGGGCGTCGAGGTAGTGGGCGAAGCCGTGCGGGGCTCGACCGCGCCGCCGGGCGCTGGTCGACACCGGGCAGGCCGGGTCGGCGACGACCCGCATGGCCTGCCGGCGACCGCGCTCGACGAGGTCGTGGTCCTCGCCGTGACGCAGGTCGGCGAACCCGCCCAGCCGCTCGTAGGCGGTCGCGGCGCAGCCCAGGTTCGCGCCGTGCACGTGGCGGTGCCCGGCGACGCTCAGGCCCTGTCGGTACCGGGTCTCGAACCGGGTGCGAACCTGCTCGGAGCGGGGCGCCCAGTCGTCGACGCGCACGGTGCCGACCAGCAGGTCGGCGCCGGCGCGGGCGTGGCGCAACTGCCATCCGCCCCAGCGTCGGGGCACCCGGCTGTCCGCGTCGGTGGTGGCGAGCCACAGCCCGCTGGTGCCGTGGCGCAGCGCGTGGGCCATGCCGGCGGCGCGCGCACGGCCGACGTTGCGGGCGTGCACTGTCACCACGACGACACCGAGGCGGCGGGCGACGGTGGCCGTGGCGTCCCGGCAGTCGTCGGCCACGACGATCACCTCCGACCGGACCGGCAGGTGGCGGAGTGCGCCGAGGACCGAGCCCAGGCAGTCGGGCAGCGACGCCTGCTCGTCGTGGGCGGGCACCACGACCGCCATCCGGTTCACCACAGGCCCTCGGCCTGCGCCACGGACCGGGCCGCCGGCGGCACCCGCAGGAAGACGTCGAGGAGGAAGTCCGCCTCCTCGTGGTGGGCCGTCCGCTCCAGCCCGGCCAGGTCGTCGAGCCGCCGGTGCACGTCGTCCCCGCCACGTGCGTGTTCGGCCACCGCCGGCCGCCAGTGCACGGCGACGAGGGTGCCGCCCGGTTCGAGCGAGTCCACCGTCCGGGCGGTCAGCAGGTCCAGTCCGGCGTCGTCGAGGTAGTAGCCGAGTTCGGAGAGCACGACCAGGTCGAAGCGCGCCTGCGCCGGCCACTCGTCGGGGACGCGCATCCGCTCCACCCGCACGTGCGCCCGATCGGAGAGCCGCCGCCGGGCGCTTTCCACGGCCGCGGCGGCGACGTCGACCGCCAGCAGCCGGTCGCACCGCGGCGCGAGGCGACGGGTGAGCACGCCGGTCGAGCAGCCCGGCTCGAACGCCGACCGGTAGCGCCGACGCGGCAGGCAGGCGACGGTGAGGTCGTGCTTGCGGTGCTCGTACCAGCGGGTCTCGAAGCTCCACGGGTCCTCGGCCCGGGCGTACATGTCGTCGAAGTACTCGGCCGGGGTGCCGCCTGGGGTCATGGCACGAACACCGTTTCGTAGGGACGCGCGAAGCGTGCGAGGACGTGCGGGGGAAGGATCGCGGCGTCGGCGGACGCCGGCCCGAGCGGCAGGATCTGGCTGCGGAAGGCGTCGATCGCGTTTCGTTTGGCCGCCCTCGCGGCGTCGGTCAGGTCGATGCGTCGGGCGCGGTGCCAGGGCACCTCGGGGTCGTCCGGTTCGGCCCAGTGCCACGTCCAGACGGGGAACTCCAGCAGCGTCGCGCCGGTGCGACGGCAGGCGACTTCGGCCGCTCGACCGACCGACTCGTGGTCCGGGTGGCCGTCGCCGCGCCACGTCGTGACGCACCACCTGCCGGGTGCCAGCCGGGCGGTCAGCGTGTCGGTGAGCGCGGTCTCGTCGATCCCGCCGTCGGGGTGCCCGAGGTGCTCGACGGCGGCGGGGACCACCCCGAGCAGTCCGCACGCCGTGACGGTCTCGGCCCGGCGGATCGCGGCCAGCTCCGCCGGCCGGTACACCGTCGAACCGGGGTGCGAGGCTTCACCGTCCGTGACCACCGCAATCTCCGCGCCACCGGCGAGCATGGCGATCAGCCCGCCGACGCCGAGCACCTCGTCGTCAGGATGCGGGGCGACGACGAGCGGCGGCGCGGTCCGCGCCGGGCCGGCCAGATCGAGTACGCTCCAGCGGGCCGGCGCCGCCCACTCGCGCCACGCCTGCTCGTCGGTGCCCGCGCCGGCGATCGGCCTCACCATCCGGGGTCTCCGTCCGTGGTCACCAGCTCGCCCAGGTGCGCCAGGTCCGCCTCCGCGTGACTCTGCCGCAGATAGACGGTCAGGTCGGCGACCCGCCGGGCGTGGTCGGCGTCCTGGCAGAGCGGGCCCGCCCCCAATGCCCGGCCGACCCGGTCGACGACGGTGGTGGCGGTGGCCTCGACGGTGGCCCGCACCTGGTGCGCCAACCGGTCCGCGTCGCGGGTGGGGTGCGCGTCGATCTCGTCGGCGGCGGCGAACAGCACGGCGCGGGCGGCGGCCAGAGCCGCGTCGACCGCCCCGAGGTGCGCCAGGGCGTGCGGGCTCAGGGGGCGGCGCCGGGCCGCGGCGTGCAGCGTGTCGGCGACGCCGACGGCTCCGCCGTACCAGCACGCCGCCACGCCCACCCCGCCGTGCCAGAAGCCCGCCCGCGCGGTGTAGCAGCCGGGCCCGCCCACCGGTACGGCGGTCACGCCGTCGAAGCGAACCGTCCGGCTGTCGGTGGCGGCCATGCCGACCGCGGGCCAGGTGCCGGCCAACGGGGTGACTCCGGCGCCACCGACCTCGATCGAGAACAGGCGTACCCCGTCGGCGGCGGTCGCGGTCACCAGGGCGCGGGACAGCAGACCCGCCCCCGAGCACCAGGGCCGCTCCCCGGTCAGCCGCCACCGGCTGCCGTCCCGGGTCGCGGTGACCGAGGCCGGCACGGCCGCCCACACGCCCCACGGCTCGCGGCGCCGGGCCGGATCGATCGCCGCGCCCAACTCGGCGAGGATCGCCAGCGCGTCGGCGTGCCCCTCCCCCAGCCGGGCCAGCGCCGGGTCGGCGCGGCCCAGCTCGACGAGGCGCCGGAACCGTTCGCCCGTCCGCCCGGCGCCGGGCAACGGCAGGTCGAGGCGTCCGCCGAGAACGGCCGATCGGAACGCCTCCGCCGTCCGCTCGTCCCCCGTGTCCATCCTCAGCTCTCCGTCACGGCCCGGACCGCACGCCGCCCGGCCGGGCCCGCGTCGTCGGCGAGCGCTGGCCGGGATCCTGCGGGGCCGATGGTCATCGCGGACTCCGATCTGGGCGGCGAGGGCGACTCGTGGGGTCGCGGCCCGAAGATGCCCTTCCCGCACGAGGCGAAACCTCACGCGAGCTACGTCACCGTCGGGGCGCTTGTCCCGTCCGGGTTCCGGCTAACCCGACCGGATCCGGGTACGGCAGGTCGATGAGCGAGCAGCGTCGCACCGCGGACCGTGCCGAGCAGGCCACCCCCGAGCGGCCGGAGCCGGAGCTGGAAGAGGCGTTCGACCGGCTGGTGGAGGAGGGCGACACGCGGCTGGCCCGGCCGTGGTCGGCGTTGATCGCCACCGCGCTGCTCGGTGGCATCGACGTGGGTACCGGCGTGCTGGCGTACCTGCTGGTCGAGCACGCCACCGGGCAGCCGCTGCTGGCCGGGCTCGCGTTCAGCGTCGGTTTCGTGGCGCTGCTGCTCGCCCGCAGCGAGCTGTTCACCGAGAACTTCCTGGTGCCGGTGACCGCGGTGGCCGCCCGACGCAAGTCGCTCGGGTCGCTGCTGCGGCTCTGGGCGGTCACCCTGGTGGGCAACCTGGTCAGCGGCTGGTTGCTCGCCTGGCTGATCATCACCGGCCTGCCCGGGCTGTCCGAGACCGCGATCGAGTCCGGCCGCTTCTACGCCGACCTGGGCATCAACCTGCGCTCGTTCGTCCTGGCGGTGCTCGCCGGCATGGTGATCACTCTGATGACCCGGATGCAGCACGCCACCGGGAACCTCGGCGTCCAGTTGGTGCCCGCCCTGCTGTTCGGCGCGTTGCTCGCCGGCGGGCAACTCTTCCACAGCGTCCTGGACTCGATCTTCATGTTCGGCGCGCTGGTGACGGGGCACGCTCCGTTCGGCTACCTGGACTGGCTCGGCGCGCTGGGCTGGTCGGTGCTGGGCAACGTGGTGGGCGGGGTGGGGCTGGTGGCGTTCCTGCGGCTGGTGCGGGTGGAGCACCGACTGCTCCGGGAGCGCGCCGAGCGGCCCCGCACGATCCCACGCGCGGCCAGGTCGTAGTCGTGGAGGCGCAGCCGCTCGGCCCACCCGGCGCGGGGCGCTACGCCGAGTTGCGCCACCTGCGGCCGTGCCGGCCGATGAGCCGGTCGGCGTCGGTCGGCCCCCAGGAGGCGGCCTCGTAGGTGGGGATCGGCGAGTTGTCCTTCTCCCAGTACTCGATGATCGGGTCGACGATCCGCCAGCACTGCTGCACCTCGTCGCTGCGGATGAACAGCGACGCGTCACCGATCAGCGCGTCCAGGAGCAGACGCTCGTACGCCTCCGGGGACTCCTCGACGAACGTCTGGTCGTAGGAGAACTCCATGGTGGCCGTGCGGACCCGGAAGGAGTGGCCCGGCACCTTGGCGCCGAAGCGCAGCGAGATGCCCTCGTTCGGTTGGATCCGCAGGATCAGCGCGTCCGCTTCGAGGCCGGTGAGCTGGTCGGTGGGGATCGGCAGGTGCGGCGGGCGCTGGAACTGCAGCGCCACCTCGGTGAGCCGGGCCGGCAGGCGCTTGCCGGTGCGCACGTAGAACGGCACCCCGGCCCACCGCCAGTTGTCCACGTTGAGCCGCATCGCGGCGTAGGTCTCGGTGCGTGACAGCGGGTCGACGCCGGTCTCTTCGCGGTAGCCGGCCATCAACTCCTCGCGGGTGCCGCCCCGGGTGTACTGCCCGCGGACCGCGGCCTCGGCGATGTCCCGGTCGGTGGGCAGCCGGATCGCCTGCAACAGCTTCACCTTCTCGTTGCGCAGGCCCTCGGACTCGAACGAGGCCGGCGGCTCCATCAGGGCCAGCGCGAGGACCTGGAGCACGTGGTTCTGCACGATGTCCCGCATGGCGCCGGCGTCCTCGTAGAAGCCGCCGCGCGTCCCGACGCCGAGGGTCTCCGCGACGGTGATCTGCACGTGGTCGACCCAGGAGCGGTCCCAGATGGGCTGGAAGATCGAGTTCGCGAAGCGCAACGCCAGCACGTTCTGGACGGTGTCCTTGCCCAGATAGTGGTCGATCCGGAACACCTGGTGCTCGTCGAACGCGCTGTGCACGACGCCGTCCAACTCGCGGGCCGTGACCAGGTCACGCCCGTACGGCTTCTCGATGACCAGGCGGGAGAAGGAACCCTCACGCGGCTGGTTGAGCCCGACCCCGGCCAGCCCGTTGATCACCGGCTCGAAGGCCCCGGCCGGGGTCGACAGGTAGAACAGCCGGTTGCCGGACGTGCCCCGCCGCGCGTCCATCTCGTCGAGCGTCTCCACCAACCGCTTGTAGGTGTCCGAGTCGTCGTAGCCGCCGGCCACGTACCGGATGCCGCCGTGGAGCTGACGCTTGCCGGCGAGAGCGCGCCCGCCGAGGGCGCTCTCGGCGAACTGCTCGTCGGTCATCGGCGTACGCGCGACGCCGACCAGCGCGAACTGGTCCGGGAGCCGCTCGTGCCGGGCCAGGCTCTCGACCGCGGGCAGCAGCTTGCGCCGGGTCAGGTCACCGGAGGCGCCGAAGATCACCAGCGTCGCCGGCGGGGCGCTCCGCTCCTGGATGAGCTGGGATGCGTGGTCCATGGTCTGCGTTCCTCCGGGCATCAGGGGTGTCGGGTCGGGTGGGCTGCCAGGCCGGGAATGGTGCGGCGGTTCGGGGGCGGAGTTCGAGCGTCGCACGTCGGCCCGACGAGTAGGCGACCCGGCCGCAGTTCGCCGCGATCATCTGGGGCTGCCCCTGCTCAGAAGCTCGCCCGGAGGATTCGGCTCCCAGTGTGTGGGAGCCACGTCGGGAGCTTCCGGTCCTCGCGACCGACCGACGGTGCCGCGCGAGGGGGCGGGTGGCCGGCGTTCGGGACGGCGAAAGGCCACCTCCCGAAGCCGGGAGGTGGCCTTGGATCTGCTGGTCGGCAGGGCAGGGCGCCGACCTGTCGTTCTCGGGGGTCGTCAGGACTGTCCGGCGACGCCGGGCGGTGATGCTCGCCTCCGCCGCCCGGCGGGGCCCCGGACGAAGGAGCCGCGCTTTCGGAGGGGCCGGGCCGGCGCGTGGTCCCGTGACGCGCCGACCCGGCCCGGTGCCGCCGGGTCGGATCTCCGCTGCCGTCGGCCAGCGCCACCGCCGGCACGGTCAGCAACGAACCGGGCGGCTGCTGGGACGGCACCTCGACCCTGCTCGCACCGCGGGGTCGAAGCCGGCAGCTGTCAGGCGCAGAGTGGGGTGCTGCTCAGCGTGCCGGAGGGCGTGACGACCTCACCGACCGCGCAGACGGTCATGCCGTCGCCGTAGAGCTGGTCCCCGTAGTACTGCCGGCCCGTGCCGCCGTACCACGAGGTGTTGGCGTAGGGGTTGGACCGGTAGACGCGCACCCGGGCGGTGTTCTGCGGGCTCACGCGGTTCGAGATCCGTCCCCAGTTGGTCTTGCAGGAGTCGCTCCAGCGCAGTTCCACCACGGCGAGTTCGTTGGCTCCCTGCATGATGCGCGCCGGGTAGGGCGTGATGTTGCGGGCATCGGCGGAGCAGCCGGTGTTGATCGGGTCGGTGCCGTCGCAGCCGTAACCGCTGCACGTCGCGGCGCTGGCGGGCGACGCGACCAGGAGGCTGGCCGTCACGAGGGCTGCCGCCGCAGCGGCGGTCACCCGCCTGACGTTGCGGATCATGATCTCTCCTCCGTGTCGTGGACTGGGTCAGCCCCAGGGGTGTCGGCTCCAATCTCTACCGTCCGTCCACATTGTTCTCTACGCTGTGTCGCGTCGGACAATGAATCACGGTTGTGGTCAATCAATTCGAGGAGCCATCCATGGCCCGGGCGGAGCGCCCCCTGGACCCGACCGCCGGCCCGCTCCAGGCGTTCGCCGCCGACCTGAGGGCTCTGCGCGACCGGGCCGGCCGGCCCACCTACCAGGCACTCGCCCGTCGGGCCCACCGCTCGGCGAGCTCACTGTCGGAGGCAGCCGGTGGACGGCGGTTGCCGACCCTCGACACGACCCTGGCCTACGTACGGGCGCTCGGCGGCGACGAGACGGAGTGGACCGCGCGGTGGCGTGCGGTCGCCGCCGCGATCGGGTCGGCGCCGGAGTCGAAGCCCGGGCAGCCGGACCTGGGCCCGAAGCCCGGGCCCGGGTCGGAGTTGGGGCCCGAGTCGGAGCTGCGGCCAGGTCCGGCGAGCCGGCCCGGCGACAGCTCCGGACCGTTCCGCCCGAACCGGCCCGCGAGCGCCGCCCTGGCGTGGACGGCCATCCGTCCGAATCGCCACGTTCGGGTGCTGGCCGCCGCGGTGCTGCTGACCGGATTCGTCGCGGTGCCCTGGCTCGCCGGCGGGCTCGGCACACCGGGGGACGGGGGCCCGTCGTCGGCGGCGGTCGGGCCGGAGCCACCGGCCGGGGCGGTGTCGACGCCCTCCGGCGAGGGCGCGTCGCCGGCCGTGCGGGCGGGCATCCGCGACGGTGCGGACCCGAAGGACGCCAACTGCGCCGCCGATCCCGGGGTGACCACCGTGGACAGTGCCGCCGTGCTGCTGCACGAGCGGGTGATCGGCACGGTCGAGCTGCGCTACGCCCCGGCCTGCGGGGTGAGTTGGCCCCGGTTCGTACCGGTGCCGGGCGGTGCGGACGTCGTGCCCCGCCCCGCCCGCATCCAGCTCACCGTCACCGACGGCGACCAGCCGACCCGCACGGCCGACTTCGCCATGGATTACGGCGGCATCTCGACCTTCGGCAACCTGCTGACGAGCACGAAGACCTGCGTGTACGGGCAGGTGCAGCTCTCCGGGGCGGGATGGCGCTCGGCCGTGGGCCGCACCGGCTGCTGGCGGGGCGCCACCGAGGTTCGACCCATCCCGTGAGGGACGGAGAGGTCAGCCGGTGCTGTGCGGCTCGTCGCCGGCCGGCACCTGGCCGCGCGTGCTGGCGAGGCTCCAGCCGATGGCCACGGCGAGGGTGGCGACGATGACGCCGAGGGTGAGCGGGATGGGTAGTTTGCCGACCGGCGTTTCGGAGAGGATCAGCTTCACTCCGGCGAAGGCGAGCAGGAACGCCAGGCCGTAGTGCAGGTGCACGAAGCGGCGGAGCAGGCCGGCGAGGCAGAAGTAGAGGCTGCGCAGGCCGAGGACGGCGAAGGCGTTGGCGGTCCACACGATGAACGTGCTGGTGGTGATGGCCAGGATCGCGGCGACGGAGTCGATCGCGAAGATCAGGTCGGTGGCCTCGACCGCGATGAGGACGACGAACAGCAGGGTGGCGACCCGCCTGCCGTCGACCCGGGCGAAGAACCTGTTGCCGTGGTAGCGGGCGTCGGTGGGGATGACCCGCCGCACCAGGCGGACGACGAGGTTGCGGTCGGGGTTCATCTCGGCGTCGTGCTGGAAGGCCATCTTCCAGCCGGTGTAGACGAGGAACAGGCCGAACACGTAGGCGGTCCAGAAGAACCTGTCGAGCAGTTCGGCGCCGACGAAGATGAACACCAGCCGGAACAGCAGCGCGCCCACGACGCCCCAGAACAGCACCTTGTGCTGCAACGCGGCCGGGACGGCGAAGTAGCCGAAGATCAGCGCGAAGACGAAGACGTTGTCCACCGACAGCGCCTTCTCGATGAGATAGCCGGCGTAGTAGGCGCCGGCGGCCTCGTCGCCCTGCCAGAGCCACAGCACGACGCCGAACGCCAGGCCGGCGGTGATCCAGATCGCCGACCAGATCGCGGCCTCGCGGAACCCGATGACGTGGTCGTCGCGGTGCAGGAACAGGTCGACCGCGAGCATGGCGGCGATGACCAGGCTCAGGACCAACCAGGCCCACAGGGGTACGGACACGGCAGGCGCTCCCTCCGACCGGGCCGGCTGGTCGCCGGCGAACGGGTCGAAGGTCTCCCCTGACCGCCCGGCCGATGCGGGCGGCTCGCGTCGCCGGAGCCCGTCGGTGGGCTCGTGGTGACGGCGGACGCGTCCGGTGCGGGATGGGTACTCCCCCTCGAACTACGAACCAGTATTCCCGAATAGCGATTCCCACGTCAAGTGCCGGCCGGCGCCGCGGTCAGTAGAAGCATCCGGTGGCGGGCAGGCTCGACGGGGCCGGGACGGCGGCGCCGTCATAGACGGCCAGCAGGAGTTGTTGCGGGCACCGGTTGGCGCCGGCGACCCGGATCTCCAGGTGCAGGTGCGGCCCGGTCACGTTGCCACTGGCGCCG
Source organism: Micromonospora sp. NPDC050980 (assembly GCF_040653835.1). Taxonomy (NCBI): domain Bacteria; kingdom Bacillati; phylum Actinomycetota; class Actinomycetes; order Micromonosporales; family Micromonosporaceae; genus Micromonospora; species Micromonospora sp. NPDC050980. The sequence goes on from NZ_JBFAGS010000017.1 coordinate 114,308, forward strand.
GTGTATCCGACGACCTGCCCGGGAGCGACCCGCGCCCCGGCCGCGACCACGCGGGAGGACAGGTGGCAGTAGAGGTAGTAGGCGCCGTCGTCGGCGGTGATTCCGATGCCGTTGCCGCAACTGCCGCCCGCGTATCCGACCGTGCCGGCGGTGATCGCGTACGTGGTCACGCCGGTCACCGTGGGCAGGTCGATCGCCGGGTAGTCGTGGTGCGGGTCGTCGTACTCCGAACGGGGCAGCACCGAACGGTCGATGACCGGCGCGTAGAGGCCCCCGCCTCCCCCGCCGCCCAGCAACCACTGCCAGGTGGTCGCGCCGACGGTGGTGCCGCCGGTGAGCCCGCGCGACGCCTTGAAGGCGGTCACCGCGCTCGTGGTGGCGCCACCCCAGACCCCGTCGACCGTCAACCCGTAGCCGTACTTGTTCAACGCCGTCTGCAGCGCGCGTACCGCGTTGTTGTTCGCGCCCGGATCCAGCGTCACGACGAGCCGGGACCAGGTGAGGGCGCCGACGACGCCGTCCGGGGTGAGGCCGTTCGCGGACTGGAACGCCCGCACCGCCGCGGTCGTGCCGGCGGTGAAGGCGCCGTCCACGGTCAGCGTCTGCCCGTGGTGCCGGAGCAGGAACTGGGCCGAGGCCACGTTGGCGCCGGACATGCCGCCGCCCAGCGTCGGCCATGCCGGCGTGGCGGCCCGCGCGGCGGCCGGACCGACCAGGACGGAGAAGAGGGTGAGCAGCACCACGGCCAGCCGGCCGGTGCGGCGTCGGACGAGAGGGTTCATCGGGGCTCCTCGCGCAGGGGGGTGACGCGGGTCGGTTCGGGTCGCGGACCGCCCGACCGACGGGCGTCGGGCACGTCAGCAGTATCTCGAAGCCGGTAAATATTTACAACTCTCGTAGCCCTGGGCAAGGTTTTCGCCGGGCGGCCCGGGCGCGGACGCCGTCGCGCGTCAGCGCCCGGCCAGGTGGGCTCGGCCCGTCTCGCGCAGCCGCGCGTGCACGCCCTCGTACGCGGTCACGCCGCCCAGGTAGCGCCGGGCCACCCGGGCCAGCATCGTGTAGTTCGGGTCGCAGACGTTGCCCACCGGCGCCTCACCGGCCTGGCTGACGAGCTGGTACGCGTCGAGCCGGTCCAGCCCCATCAGCTCTGCCGTCCAGGTGACCAGGTCGTGCTGGCTGATCCGGTACGCGTCCTCCAGCGGCCGGGCCGAGCCGGTGCTCATCAGCGCGTCGTCGGACTCCAGGCGCGGCCACGGCGTCGACACGCCCTTCACCAGGTCGAGAATCAGCGTGGTGTTCATCGCCGCCTCGACCCCGGTGCCGCACACCTCGCCGTGGCCCTGCCGGCAGTGGCCGTCACCCACCGCGAACAGCGCACCCGGCACGTTGACCCCGAAGTACGCGGTCACGCCGGCCCGCAGCTCGGGAGAGTCCATGTTGCCGCCGTGCGCGTCCGGCACGATCGTCATCCGCGACTCGAACCCGGCCGGCGCGACGCCCATGGTGCCGTGCATCGGGTCCAACGGCAGCGCCACCGTGTAGTCGCCGCGCCGGGCCCGGTACGTCACGGTGCCGGCGGCGACGTCGACGTCGTACCTCCAGACCAGTTCGTCCAGCGGTGGGTGCAGCATGGCGGTGGCGTGCGTCCCGGTCAACGCGCCGAAGTGCGGGAAGGTGCTGGAGACCGCCCAGTCCCGGGCCGGCTCGATCGCCACCACGTGCACCGCGAGGGTGTCCCCCGGTTCGGCGCCCTCGACGTGGATCGGCCCGGTCACCGGGTTGAGGTAGGGGAACTGACAGACCCGTGAGGGCAGGTCGTCGATCCCCCGCACCCGGCCGCCGTAGCAGTCCTCGGTGTAGAGCCGCACGACGGTGCCGGGCCGGACCCGCAGGACCGGCTCCCGGCCGCCGAAGGTGTACGACATCTCCGCCGGCTCGGGCCGGTAGGTGACGACCTCGGTCATGACAACTCCTCGTCTCGATCGACAGCGGCCGGCGTGGACAGGGGAATCTGACCATCGGCCGCCCGCTCGTCCCATCCGACGCCATCCTGCCCCGCCCGGCGTCCACCCGACCGCGCGCAAGCCCGGCCGACGCCGTGGCGCTCCCCCGGCGAGACCCCGCGGCGGTGGCCGGCACCCGGGAGACGGGGGCCGGCCACCGGCGCGCTCACCGGCTCAGCGCGATCCGCACGGCGAGGACGATCAGGATCACCGCGGTCAGCCGCTCGATGACCAGGAGCACCGCCGGGCGGGTCAACCAGGCGTGTAACCGGTCGATGAGCAGGATGTAGCACGCCCACCAGAGCACCGCGAGGCCGATGAACGTCGCGGCGAGCACCGCCGTGCGGGCCGCCGCCCCGTCGCCGGGCTTGACGAACTGCGGGACGAACGAGACGTAGAAGATGACCACCTTGACGTTCAACAGCTGGCTGGTGATGCCCATGACGAACGAGCGGCGGGCCACGTGCGGCTCGTCGACCGCCGGGGCGTGCTCGGGCGGCGCGGACGGCCCGCCCGGGGCGCCGCCACCCCCGCCGGCACCCACCGGGACCGGCTGCGCGGCCGGCGCCCGGCGTCGGGGCCGGGTGGCCCAGAGGATGCTGCCGCCCAGGTAGACCAGATAGAGAGCGCCGGCGATGCGCAGCACGGTGTACAGCCGGGGCGAGGACACCAGCAGGGCCGAAAGCCCGGCCGTGGCGAGCGTGGCGTGCACCAGGGCGGCCACGAAGAGCCCGGCCAGCACCACGAACCCGGCCCGCCGCCCGTACCGCACGGTCTGCCGGGTGACCAGGGCGAAGTCCACCCCGGGTACGACGATGATCAGGATGCTCGCGGCGACGAAGCTGACGAGCTGGATGTCAGACATGCTGGTTGATCTCTTCCTGTGCGACGAGGGCCGGGCGGGCCTCCTCGATGACCGACACGCCACTGTCCCGGCGTGGCCCGTGCCGGCACCACTGCTCGCGCAGGCGGATCCGCCCGTCCGGCAGCCGCTCGGGACGGGAGACGCACTCGCCGACGACGATGGTGCCGTCGGTGAGCACCTCCAGGTAGGCGAAACGCACCACCCCCTCGGCGTCGCAGGTCCCGGCCAGCGAGCCGTGCCGCACCGCGCCGCCGGTGATCTCGGCCCAGACCAGGTCGCCGCGCTGGTGGTAGTGCCCGGTCAGCGGCCCGGCGTCGCCGGTCGCGCCGTGGTCGGTGCCGGCCTGGTCGGCGGCGACGAAGACCCGGCCGTCGTAGTCGAAGGAGGCCATCGGGGTCACGCCCACCGGGTGCTGAGGAACTCGTCGCGGAACGGGCAGACCACCCGGCCGGCGATCGAGTTGAGCACCATGGCGCTGCGCACCGGCAGGATGCTGAGGTTGGAGTCGACCAGCCCCTGCACGTAACGCCCCCGGTTCAGCACGAAGATCTTGTGCTGGTCGGCGTGCTTCCACCGGATCGAGTAGTCCGACTCGATGACGGGTTGACCCCGCTCGTCGACGTCGACCAGCGCGGTCAGCTCCTCGTCGAACGGCAGCGGGGCCTGCTTCCGCCCCGCCGCGACCACCAGGTGCACCGCCCGGTGCCGCTCCTCGCCGCTGCCGGCGGTGAGGCACTCCAGCTCGATCTCCCCGTCGAGCTGCCGGGCCGCGGTGACGGTACGGCTCGGCATGATGGTCACCGGGAACCGGCCCGTGCGCAGCCGCTCCTCGTAGTTGTGCTGGTAGATGCCGCGCAACGTGCCAGGAGAGATGCCGTCGCTGGTGAGGATCTGCCCGGAGACCAGGCGTTCCCGCACGTCCCGGGAGAGGTTGAGGAACGCCTCCTGGTAGGCCGGCCGGTACAGGTCGTTGGCCGAGGGGGAGTCCTCCAGCGGCGCGAACCACGACCGCCGGCCGATCCACCGGATGTCCCGGACCCCGCGGGCCAGCAGCGCCGCCACGCACTCCGCGCTGGTCTGCCCGCTGCCCATCACGATCCACGGCGCGTCCGGTTCGTCCGCCACCGTCGACAGGCGGTGGTGCAGCTCGTCGGCGACGAAGACGTGCCGGGGATCCAGGGCGGCGAGGAAGTCCGGCCGGAACGGCACGGTGCCGGTGCCGAGCACCAGGTGCCGGGAGCGGGCGACGGCCACGTCACCGCTGCGGCTGACCAGCGCGCCGTCGAAGTCGACCCGATCGATCCGGGTGCCGTAGACGATGTTCGGCAACTGGCCCGCCGCCCAGCTCAGATACTGCTGGTATTCGATCCGGGGGATCGTGTCGAAACCGGCGCCCAGCAGGGCGTAGACCCTCCCGGTGGTGACCAGGTAGTTGAGGAACGACAAGGGGTGGGTCGGGTCGTAGAGCGACACCAGGTCCTTGACCCAGCCGGTCTGCATCCGCACGCCGCTGTGCAGCATCCCGTCGTGCCAGCCCGGCTGGTCCCGGGACTCGAACAGCGCGATCTCGTGCGGCGCGAGCACGTCGTACATCGCCGCGAGGCTCAGGTTCGCGGGCCCCGCGCCGATCCCCACGGTGTGGTATGTCTGCGTCATCTCTCTGCCTTCGGCTAAGGCGTCGGAACCCCGACGGACGATGGGTGGTCCAGCAGAGCGCTGGCTGCGCGTCGGCTGGCGGCCAGGGCGGTCTTGGCGGCGCCTCCGCTCCCGCCGGTGAAGGTGTGCACGGTCCGGGAGACGGCCCGCAGCGCCAGGCCGGGGGGCTCGCTGTAGCAGTCGGCCGCGCTGACCGGCGGGCCCGCCGGTCGCGGGTCCAGGCCGGGCAGCCGCCGCGCCGCCACCACCCGGACCCGCGCCGCGAGTTCGGCGTCGGGCGCGGGGGTGGCCGGGTCGACGTCCCAGCGGGAGCTGGGCAGGCCGAGCAGGAGTCGCCCGGGGCCGGCGGGCCGGCCGTAGAGGCCACTGGTCTCGTCCACGAACGACGGCAGGTCGGCGCGGCGCACGACGTGGTGGGCGTACTGGATGTGCTTGGTGCGCAGGCGGGTGTCCAGCCCGGCGGCGCGCAGCAGTCCCGGGGTCCACGCCCCGGCGGCCACGACCACGAGGTCACCGGCGAGTCGCCGGCCGTCGCGCAACTCCACCGTGTCGCCGTCGAGCCGGGCCATCGGCACCGCCTCGGTCCGGGTCAGCCCGGCCAGCACGGCCCGCCGCAGCCGGTCCGGCACCACGTGGCCGGCCCGCCGCTCCCAGACCCCCACCGCGTGCGCGGGCAGCCCGGCGACACCGAAGCGGCGGACGACCTCCGCCGCGTCGAGCACCTCGGCGTCGGCCGCGTCGGCACCGGCCCCGACCCCGCCCACACCCCCGGCAACGGTGTCCGGGTCGAGCAGGTAGAGCGAGCCGGTGCGCCGCCAGCCGGCCTCCGCCGCCAGGCCGGGGTCGCCCCGCAGCTCGGCGAGGCTGGCGGCGGCCAGGGCGCGGGCGGTCGGCTCCGGCTCGAAGGCCCGGACCAGCCCGCCCGACGCGGCGGTGGCGTCCCGGTACCCGCCCGACGGGCCGTCGGTCGCCGTGCCGACGAGCACCGCCTCGGCGCCCGCGTCCTGCAACCGCCGGGCCAGCAGGACCCCGGCCAGTCCGGCGCCGACGACGAGTATCCGCGGCTCAGTCACCGGCACCCGCCGGGAGGGTGCCGCCGACGAGGCCCAGCAGCCGGGCCGCCCGTTCGGGTCGGCTGCCGGCGGCGGCCAGCGCCGCGCGGACCGCGGCGGCCGGGTCGAAGGCGTCCGGGCGCAACGCCCGCTCGCCTCGGGTCAGCTCGGTGTCCGCGAGCGCCACGTCGAGCTGAGGTCCGGTGCCGTCGAGCGCCGCAGCGTAGCGGGCCTTGAACGCCTCGTACGCCGCCGGCAGGAAGTCGGACTCGTAGCTGTCCGGCCGGTCCCAGCTCACGAACGCCCGGACCACCGCCGGGTCCTCGGTGGCCAGGAACTCGTGCGCCCAGATGGCGTGCCCCCGGCTCGTGGAGAACTTCGCGCCGGTGAGCCGGTAGAACTCGTTGACCACCAGCCGGGTCGGCCGCTCGGGCAGCCCGGCGGCCAGGTGCAGGGCGGGGATGAGCACCGCGTAGTAGAAGGCGTTGTCGATGCCGAGGAAGAGCAACTGTTCGTCGACGTCACCCCAGGCGTCGAGGTAACCCGTCAGCGCGCCCGCTTCCGGGCGCAGATGGCGGGCCGGCAACACCAGGTTGGCCAGGGCCATCTCGGCCCACACGTCCACCCGCAGGCCGTCACCCCACTCGATGCCCCAGTCGCTCGGGTAGGCCAGCGCGACGTCCGGCAGCCCCGTGTCGAGGTAGGCCGCGACCAGCCGGCGCAGCCGGGGCGGCAGGACCGCCCGGGACCAGAACTCGCACAGCCGCTCCCGGTGCTCCTCCAGCCGGAGGACCGGCACCGGATGGGTCACCGGCTCCGGGACGGCCGAGCAGCAGGTCGAGCGGGCGTCGACCAGGTCCGCCGCAGTGCGGAAACCGCCGCATCCCTCGCAGGTGCCGCCCGCCGCCCCGGCCCCGCAGCCCGGGCAGGTCCCGACCACCCGGGCGTGGTGCAGGATCCGGTGACAGCCGGCGCAGGCACGCAGCGACATCGGGGCCAGCTCGACGACCTTCGCCTCGACCAGCTCGGTGAGCAGTCGGGCCACGGCGTCGCGGTAGCCCGCGTCGGCAAGCGGGTCGACCATCACGTCGTACCCGATGCGCGCCGCGCGCAGCGCCTCGCCCACCAGCGAGCCGTAGTGCGCGGCGGTTTGCGCGGGTGTCTCGCCGCGCGTCTCGGCCCGGGCCGGCACGTAGTTCTGGTGGGCGTCCAGGCCGCACTGGGTCAGGACCCGTCGGCCGTCGGCGCGCAGCGCGCGGGCCGCGATGTCCCCGGCGACGTACGGGCCGGAGAGGTGCCCGACGTGCAGCGGCCCGTTCGGCGTCGGTGGCGGCGTCACCACGAGGACCACCCCGGCGGGGGCCGCGCCGTCAGTCACGGCCCGCCCCGGCGTCCCGGCCGCCCTCGACGCCGGCATCGGCGGTACGCGGCATCCAGTAGATGCTCAGGATGGTCAGCGGGATCTCCGGGGAGGGGTTGTGGATCACGTGGGGCCGCTCGGGGTCGAGCAGGATCACCCCGCCGGTCGGCACCTCGACCTTCTCTCCGGCCGCCTCGTAGATGGCGGTGCCGCGGGTCACCACCGCGAACTCGACCTCCGGGTGCACGTCCTCGGCGCTGCTGGCTCCGGGCGGGATCACGCACCACATCGCGTCGAACGGCAGCGACCCCAGGTCGCGGTACTGCTGCCAACGGCCGATCTGGATGCCGTACTCGTCGGTGAGCTGCGCGGTGTCGCTGATGTACTTCCGCATGGTTGTCCTCCTGATCGCGGTCACCTGAGCGGCGGGGTCCTGGGTCGGTGCCGGCGGCCCGGCGGGGCGGCGGTCGTCGGCGTGACGGTGGGTTCACGTCCCGCCGGCGTCGCGGCGCGGACAGGTCGGCGGCGTGCCACCAGCCGGGGCGGGCCCGGCGTCGGTGGCTATGGTGGCGGGCGCCGCTCGCGCCGGCGGCCCGGTGGAGGCGGCGCCGGGGCGGCACCGTCAGGTGCCGGGCCCGGCGCGTGCCGGGTGGCGCGGTGCGCGACCAGGCCGACATCAGTCATGGCCCACCGCTGATCGAGACACCGCCTCCCCCGGCTTCGGTCAATTCGCCGCGGTGAATGGCGGCACTGCCACTGTCGGCGTAGGGTCGCGCTGCGAACAGGCAGACAACCGGCAATTCAACGGCAACATCGCTGCCGAGCCCCGGATCAGTGGCCTCGACTGCGGCGTACCGTCGGCACGAATCGGCCAGATCCGCCCGGAGCAGGCGAGTGGAGATGGCATGGTGATCGACCACCAGGTCGCCCTGAGTGATGAGATCGTCGCGGCCCGGCAGCGGGCCCACCTCACCCAGGAGGAGCTGGCGGCCCGAACCGGGCTGAGCGTGCGCAGCATCCGCAACCTGGAGTCGGCGCGGGTGCTGCGTCCCCGGCCCGCCACCGTCCGACTGATCCGCGACGCGCTCGGCCTGCCCGGCCCGTCATCGCCCCTGCCGCGGCCGATGCAACTGCCGCTGGACGTGCCCGGCTTCACCGGCCGCGTCGCCCAGCTCGCCCAGCTCGACCGGCTCCTCGACGACAGCCTCCGGGCAACGTCCACAGTGGTCGTCGCCCTCGTCGGTCGCAACGGGATCGGCAAGACCGCGCTGGCGCTGCACTGGGCGCACCGGATCGCCGCCCGCTTCGCCGACGGGGTGCTGCACGTCGATCTGGGCGGCAACCGGGCGCAGAGGTCACCGGCGTCGCCCGCCGAAGCCCTGGGCTGCCTCATCGAGGCGCTCGCCGTGCCGGCCGGCGGCATCCCGCGTGGCCTCGACGCCCGGGTCGGGCTCTACCGCAGCCTGCTCGCCGGGCGGCGGATGCTCATCGTGCTCGACGACGCGCGGGACGCCGACCAGATCCGGCCGCTCCTGCCCGGCACGGCGGGGTGCACGGTGCTGGTGACCAGCCGGACCCGGCTCATCGGGCTGGTCGCCGGGGAGGTCGCGCGCCCCGTCGTGCTCGACCGCCTCGCCCCGGAGGAGGCGTACGAGCTGCTGTGCGCCCGCCTCGGTGCGCACCGCCTCGCGGCGGAACCCGAGGCGGTGCGCGGGATCGTGGCCCACTGCCGGGGCGTGCCCCGGGCGCTGGCGATGGTAGCCGCCTGCGCGGCCGTCCAGCCCAGGGTGTCGCTCACCGAGCTGGCGCGGCGACTGCGCTAGCGCGCCGGTCGTCCGCCCGCCCCCGCCGGCGGGGTTCAGGACCGGTCGGCGCGGGTCCCGGCGCGGGCGGCCACGTGCGCCGGCACCGCCACGGTCGCGGGCAGCGCCGGATCGGTCAGCGGCTGCTGCCACGTCGCGACCAGGGGAAGCTCACCGGCCCAGAGGCCGAGCGCGGCGTCCGGGCCGGCGCCGTCGTCGGGCGGCCCGCTGCGGGTCTTGACCGACGCCTCGGCCAGCGGCAGCGCCAGCAGGACGGTGGCCGCGAGTTCTCTGCCGTTCGGCGCGCGGGTGTAGTCCCACTGGCCCGGCGCGACGTGCTCGGTCAGCAACCGTAGGCCGTACCGCTTCTCCTCGGCGTCGACGACCCTGCGCGGGGTCCCGTAGATCATCGCGCTGCGGTAGTTGACCCCGTGCTCGAAGACCGAACGCGCCAGGACCAGCCCGTCGACGACCGTGACCGTGGCGCAGACCTCGGCGTCGGTGGTGAGGCTCCGGCTGGCCACCGAACCGTGCAGGAAGAGGTGCGTGGTGTCGAAACCGTAGACGGTCGGCACCACCATCGGACAGCCGTCCACCAGCGCGCCGAGGTGGCAGACGAGACCGGCCCGCAGCACCTCGAAGAGTGCGTCGCGGTCGTCGCGTCCCTTCTGGCTCATGCGGCGCAGCCGGGTGCGGGGGGTTGCGGACAACGGCGCGTCGGTGTCGCTCATGACTCGTCTCCCGTCGGTCGGAACGGACCAGGGCGCGAGCGTACTGACCGGTCGGCGCCCGCCGCACTCCTCGGCCGGCGGAAAGGTCCTGGCGGCGTTCGCGTTGCCGCCGTGTTCAGCGAGCCGGTAGGGCCTTCGTGCCACCGCCCTTGATCGAGCGGCTCACCTTCGAGCCCCCCGACCAGTAGAAGCAGCGGATGCCCCGGTCGCCGCGCGCCCACGCCTCCGGGGACGGCACCAGGTACGAGGTGCCCGTCCGGTAACGCAGCGCGCCGTCGAACGGGACCTTCGCGTACCGGGCCACGAGGGCCCGGCACCGCGCGTGCACGCCGTCCTCGTCGCGGCCCGCGTCCTCGTACGGGGTGCCGGGCGCCGTCCACGAGCCGACGTACTCGAACGTGTGCGGCCGGGCGCAGTCGGACTGCTGGAAGGCGCCGTACCGGTCCTCGTTGAGGCACCCGAGGGCCAGCGGCGACGGGCCGTTCAGCGCGCCCCGCAGGCTGCCGGTGTGCTGCACCGGATGGTCGTCCGGATGCTCTCGCGCGGTGCCGCCGTCGACCGTGTCCAGTTCGAAGATGTCGCACCGGAACCAGCGGCTGCCACCCTGCCACCCACCCGGAGACGGCGGCGCGACCTGCACCGTCAGCCGGGCGCCCCGCCAATCACCACCGACGAACGCGGTCGCCTTCGCGTCGCACTCGGCAAACGCCGGCCGCAGCACCGCCGAACCCACCCGCGGCGGGCTGTCCCGTTCGGCCACCGCGCCGGTGAACGTGCCCAGGTGGAAGGTCTCCAACAGGTGCGGCCGGGTGCAGTCGACCGGCTGGTAGCTGGTCAGGTAGCTCGACGGGTCGGCGATCACGTGACAGTCGCCCACGTTCGGGGTGAACTGCACGGCCGCCGCGGCGGGCCGCCAGTCGTCGGTCAGGTCGCCGTCCAGCCCGGCCGGCGCCCCGCACCCCGCCGACGCCGTCACCGCCCCGGCCAAGGCAGCCACCGTCACCCACATCCGCCACCGGCGCATGTCACCCTCCCATCGTGCCGGCGCAGCATATTCCACCCGGTGGCATCACCAGGGACCCGGCGGGTCGCACTCCCGCACCGGGTGGGAACCTGCTCGGCCGGCCCCGAGCCTGGCGGCGAACTGAGCGATCGTGGTCGGGGCGCGGGGGCCCGCACCGGGACGACTCCCCCGGCGTGCCGTACTCGATCACGGGCGGAGCGATCTCGACCGTCGGGCGGGTCGAGGGGTGCCCGCGCCGGCCGGACGGCCGCCCGTCAGCCGGCGACGTGTGGATCGGTGACCCGGCGCTCCGGCCCGCGGCCCACGGGCCGGTTGTTCCCGGCCCGGGCGGCTCGACACCGACGGCCGTCCCGCCGCCGAGGGGGAACTGTTCGTCCGGACACCGGCGCAGGCCGCCGCCTACTGGGCGGACCCGGCCGAGACGGCCGACGTCTTCGTCGACGGCTGGGTCCGCACCCGCGACCTGGCCCGCTTAAACGGGCTCTTCGAACTTGAGCGGGGTTCGCGGCTGAGCTGACCCGAGCGTGAAGGGCTCGCAGCCCATCAGTGATCATCTGAGTGTCTAGTTCGGATGGTCACATGTGAAGAGCTGCGAGCATGGTCAACGATACGACCCGGCTGCTGGGCCTTGACGGCCTGGTCGCCGAGCGGGTCGAACTGGACGTCACCGGCGTCCCGGTGGTGGATCTGTCCACCGGCTGTGAGCAGGCACGATGCTGCCCGCAGTGCGGGCAGCGTGCGATGAAGGTGAAGCAGTGGACTACAACCCGGCCGCGGGACCTGCCAGTCGGAGGCCGGACGGTACGGCTGCGCTGGCGCAAACGTCGCTGGTACTGCCCGACCCCGGCCTGTCCGCGTAAGTCGTTCACCGAGCAGGTCGCGCAGGTCCCGGCCCGTGCCCGGCTGACCAGCCGGCTGCGGCAGGCGGCCGGGGCGGCGGTCGCCGACGCGGGTCGCACGATCGTGCAGGCCGCCCGGGACCACGGCATCTCCTGGCCGGTTGTCGCTGCCGCGTTCGCCGCCCACGCAAGCGCGGTGTTGCCGGCCGAGCCGGAGCCGGTCGCGGTGCTGGGCATCGACGAGGTTCGCCGCGGCAAACCGCACTGGATCTGGGATGCCCACGCCGGTTCGTGGACCGTGACTGCGGACCGTTGGCACGTCGGCTTCTGCGATCTGTCTGGTGGTCAGGGACTGTTGGCGCAGGTCGAAGGCCGTACCACGGCGGCGGTGACCGGCTGGCTGACCGCCCGCCCGCCGGCCTGGCGTGAGCAGGTCCAGGCGGTGGCGATCGACATGTGCACCGTGTTCAAGTCCGCGATCCGGCAGGTGTTACCGCACGCGGTGCTGGTCGTCGATCACTTCCACGTCGTGCAGCTGGCCAACCGGGCGGTCACCGAGGTCCGCCGCCGCATGACCCTGACCCAGCGGGGGCGCCGCGGTCGCGGCAGCGACCCCGAATGGCGGATGCGTAACCGGCTGACCCGCTCGGCCGCCCGGATGCCCGGCAAGCACGTCGACCGCCTCGTCGACACCCTCGAGGCCCTCCCGGCGGCGATCGGTGCTCCGATCCTCACCGCGTGGAACGCGAAAGAAGACCTGCTCGACCTGCTCGCGACCGCCCGCATCCAGCCGAACAGGGAACACGTCCACCGGCTGCTGCACCGCTTCTACGCCCGCTGCGCCGCCTCTGACCTGCCCGAGCTCCACCGGATCGCCACCACGATCGAGACCTGGTGGCCACAAATCCTGGCGTTCCTGACGACCGGCATCACCAACGCCGGCTCGGAAGGAACCAATCGAGTTATCAAGACCGTCGCCCGCGACGCCTACGGCTTCCGGAACCCCGAAAACCAGCGCCTACGGACCCGCACCGCCACCACCCGACGCCACCGCGGACACCTCAACCCCGCTTAAGTTCGAAGAGCCCTTAAACGGCGACGGCTACCTGCACCTGCTCGGCCGGATCCGGGACATCGTCATCGTGCACGCCAACCTGGTGTACGCCGGCCCGATCGAGCTGGTTCTCGCCGCCGACCCCACCGTCGCCGAGGCCTACGTCGTCGGCCGTCCCGACGACGTCAGCGGGGAGGCGGTGCACGCGTACGTGGTGCCGGCCGCAGGCCACGACATCGATGCCGGCCGGCTGCGTGCGATGGTGGCGGAGGCACCGGGCCGGCCGTCGGTTCCGCAGACGATCCAGTCGATCGAGCGGGTACCGATGGCGTCGAGCGGCAAACCGGACAAGCGCGCCCCGGCGCGCATGACGATCAGGTGATGGTGCCGCGGCACCCGCCCCGGGGAAGGTCGCCATCCCTTCCCGGCCCGTTACCTTTTCGATCGTCCCGGCGCGACCCGAGGGCCGCCGTGGTCAGAAGACGCGCGTTCGGCACGGCCCGGACCAAAGGTGCGCGAGCGGGCCGACGGCGCCGTCTCGTCCAGGTTGCCGGCACGCGCCCGACAGGTCGATGTCCATGACGGCGGGGCTGCCGTCGACCTCCTCGAACTCCGCGTCGGCGCACCGGACCCGGTCCAGATCCCGGCCGGTGATCACACCGACCCGGACCTCGTCGAACGCCTCGGGGAGATCCGTGACGAGCCAGACCGCATCGTCCTCGTCGACAACTGTCGCGGTGGCGGCGCCCAGCACCCACGGCTCGCGCTCACCCTCGAACGGCCGGGCGCCTGCGGTGTAGGCGTTCGCACGGGCGTACACCGGTTGTTTCACGTCGACGTATTTCTGCTGATCGCTGGGCGGGTTGCGGGACAGCCGTGTGCCCTGCGCCTGCCAGTCCAGCCAGGTGCCGAGCGAGCAGCCGTGGATCCGGTTGTGCCGAATCACCACATCGATGGCCGCGTGCAGCTTGATGCCGGCGATCTCGTAGCCGTAGAACTCGCGCTTCACGCTGATGCGGTAGATGTGGTTGTCCTCGATCGTGGAGAACGCGGACTATGGCCCACAGCCTTACGGCCGTGGGCCAGTCCTCGACTACTTGGCAAAGTCAGCCTGGAGCAATCAGTCTCCCCCAACGCCCTCGGCGATCTCTGCCAACGCCTCATCCCCGGCAATAGCAGGCACGGATGCTACTTCGCCCGCCAACTCGGCCTCGGTCATGTCACCGCAGAGCTGAACCCATACAGCACCCATCGGTGATCTGATCATCTGATAGTCTTCAGATATCCAACCGATGGTATGGACTCCTTCTTCGCTTACGATTCCAAGCTTCAAGTCGAGATCTTGCAGTTCTCCGAGCGAATAACATCTCCGCTGACCGAGAAGCGTATTGCAATTCGCGTGCCCCCAGCCGATAGCGCTGGGAGCGTGTTGTAGCTCACCGTATACGAGCGGCACTAAATGGAACAGATTAACCTCGGTCGACCTAGTCGCACCCTCGACTTGCATTCCAGCATTGGTCAGGCCGGCTGCCGCAGTAAACGAAACCGTATCGTGGAGCTGAGTGTAGTCCAAGGTCCTGAGACACAGCGGGCAGCATGACAGTCCATTCCGCGTGACGCCGCTGAACTCTTGTTGCTGGTGATCCAGCAGGCTCGCATTGCGTAGTATCGAGCGAATATGTAGCGCCTGCGAAGTAACGTAGGGGCTCCGTCTGGTGTGAACAATCAACCAAACAAGCACCAGTTTGCAGAGGTAGTTGACTTCGACATCCGCATATTCTGGCGCAAAGATGCCTTGCGGCGGCCCTGCTACTGTGTGCGGCCGTCCAGCGCCAGCATTAGGCAGTCTCAGTACATAATGCCCAGTGTCTTTCACCCCTTGCGATCTGCGATCGACCGCCACGCCGTTTTTAAGCAACCCGCGTACGTGCCAGCCTGCGACTGGCGGGAATTTCTCTAGGGCTTGATGGCTTCGATATAGCACGAAGGCGTCCAACCCCACCTGCGGGCTGCCAGGTCTTTCGAACTCTGATCGTGGCACACCGGCCGAGGCGAAGTATTGGTTAGGCAGAAGGCGAATGACGTATCCGTCTTTGAACTGCGCCAGATCAACTTCCGCCAAGCGCTCGTAAGGAACGATTACCTTGCTGTTCCTGTAGACGTGATTTTGGTAGGCACCTTTGGCGCCACCACGAGGCGTCGCATACCCTGCTTTATTGACCTTCGCCCGGTCTTTGGGCAAGAGGAAATCCCAGGCATCTTCTGGCCTTTCTTTGTGGACTCCGCCATGTTTAGCGAGTTTCCTGCATCCTAGTTGGCCGCAGAGTTCCGCATCATAGATCACCATGCAGTGCACGCCCTAGTAAATGAGAGGAGTTGGCTGATACGAGCCGAGCGAGCGATTCATTAACACGGAGGTTGTTTTCGATTTCGGCATCGAGAGCACCGAGCATGTCAGCAATGTATTGCTGGCGAGGCTGATCCGGGACCATGATACTTATGTTTGCGAGACTGCCGCCGCTGATTTCCCTGAAGGTCGTGCCATTGGCATGAGCGTCTAGGAGAGAAGTAGCTAAGCGCAACAAGTAGTACCAGAACTCCGGCACTTGCGTTTCGTCCAGAATCAGAGATCGGATGCCCTGATTAGTGGCCAGCGAGTCTTCCGCGAGTGCGACGAGCCCGATAGGCGCCCTACTCGACACGAGCAAGGCGTTCTTCGGCAGGAGCTTTGCGCTGGATCTCGCAAACCCTTGCTGGGATAGAGACCGGGCGCCCCGAGAAATGTAGCGCCCAACATGCGCAGTTAGGTCCTTAGGCGTGACCCAAGGCACCTCACCGCCAAAGTTGTCGGGGTCGCTAGTCGGGGGCGTCCCACCACCAACGACTTTCGCGACATCTCCGATCCGGACCCGTTGCCAGGTGCTTTCTTCAGGGCGCATTAAATCTGCGAACGATTTGAGGACGCCTTCCTGCGCCTGGACGCGCTCGCTAAAGCGCTGGCGCACTTGCGCCATTAGCCTCTGGTTCTCTTCGGCCAATGCACTTTCGTCGGTGCCAACGCGGTTCATCCCCACATATCGGCTAGGCGAAAGGATGTGGTTGTGCTGCCTGAGGACCTCTAGGTTGACGCTACCGCAGAAGCCTGCAACATCCCCGTAAGGCTTCAGATCGGGCCGCCCCCGCCAGGATCGGTATGTCTCAGCGATCTTTGAAATGTCCCCAGGAGACAAATCACGGGTAGTGCGGCTCGTCATGCGTCCCAACTCCCGCGCGTCAATGAAGAGGACTTCACCTCGGCGGTCACGTCGGGATCCTCCATGCTCGTCAGCCCGCGCGTTTTTATCGGCCGCGAGAATCCACAGGCATACCGGAATGGGAGTGGTGTAGAAGAGTTGCGTGGGAAGCGCGACGATGCACTCGACTAGATCTGCCTCTACGAGCCTCTTTCGAATCTCGCCTTCGCCGTTTTGAGTCGATGAGAGTGAGCCGTTGGCAAGAACCGTTCCCATTGAGCCATTCGGAGCGAGGTGATGGACCATGTGTTGGATCCACGCAAAGTTTGCGTTCGATTCCGGCGGTACCCCGAATTTCCAGCGCTTGTCGCTCCGCAGTTCGTCGCCGCCCCATTTGCTGATGTTGAATGGCGGGTTAGCCAAGATGTAGTCGGCAAGCAAATCCGGGTGCTTGTCATTTAGGAACGAGTCTCCCCATTTGTCGCCCAAGTCGGCCTCGATGCCTCGGAGAGCGAGATTCATTTTGGCCAGACGCCAAGTGGTCGGATTCTGCTCCTGCCCAAAGACACTAATGTCGCCCCGGCTTCCGCCATGCGCTTGAACAAAGGCGTCAGCTTGAACGAACATACCGCCTGAGCCGCAGGCTGGGTCGTATACCCTGCCACTATAAGGCTCAATCATCTCTACGAGAAGTTGCACGACCGTTCGAGGAGTATAGAACTCTCCACCTTGACGTCCTTCGGCCGAGGCGAACTGACCCAAGAAGTACTCGTAGACTCGTCCGAGCACATCCAGATCCGTCCGCTCTGCCGCCAACAAATCGTCTCGTGAGAAAGCTTCGATTAAACCCCGAAGCATTGCGGGTGTCAGTTCGCGCCTGGAGTAGTTTCTCGGCAGAACTCCGCAGAGCGCCGGATTCGCCTGCTCGACCGCTTCCATCGCGTTGTCAATGTGGTCGCCAATTTCAGGTAGCGCCGATTTGAAGAGAAGATCATCCCATCGATGCCCCTCAGGAATCCAGAAGACGCCTGCGGAGGAATACTCGGCCCGGAGGTCGGCCACTGCCAACTGGCGAGTGCAGCGGTCTGGGTCTCTTTTAACGATGCGGTTATGATGAGCGTCGAAGAGGTCTGATACGTATTTTAGGAATATCAGCCCTAGGACTATGTGCTTGTACTCGGCGGCGTCCATGCTTGACCGGAGTCGGTTTGCTGCCTCCCACAGTGAAGCTTCGAGGCCCAAGACTGCTGTCTTCTTACTCCGAGGCGGCATGACTGTCTCCGATCCTGCATGTGCCGACGATCACGGGTTGCGCTGCTCGCCGTAAAGATCATCCGGCTAGGTGCGAGGAGATCCTATGTCGTAAGCCCCTCCGGAGTCCGTACCGCCACCCCTCAGCCGGACACGATGTAACACGCAGCTAGACCCTCACTACCTTGTGCCATCCGCATGCCGTCGACCCGCTCTCGGGGAAGCGGGCCGCCGCCCGGCCCGCCACGTCAAGACGGCCTTGACGGCTCGTACGGACGCTGGCGGGTCGGGCGATGGTCTGCTCGGCTCGCCCGGGTCGACGGCGGACGGGGTGACCCCGCCACCCCAACCACCCACGGACCGCAAGCCGCCGCCGGAGCCCCGGCCACCCTGGAGCCGGAGCGCCCCCCGCCGGAGGCGCAGTAACCGCAACCCCGCCACCGGCCGCCGGCCGCCGACGGACCCGGCGTGCGCTTCCCACGCCACGCGGTGCTGACCGGCGGCTCGTGCGCCCGTTGCGGGCCGCCTTAACAGACGTACAGAAGTTCATATGCTGCCGCGGGGCCGGCCGGCTGCCGGCCCACCAGTCACCGGAAACGGCCTGTCGTCATCCGGCGGCCCTCCGGGCTACCCGCCCTCCGCGCCAGCCGCCGGGCGTGTTGCGTGGCCGGAGTCGGAGCGCCAGCGGAGCGACGGACGCGCGCCCTGGGCCGACCTCGATCACGGACAGCGCGCCGAGTCGGCCTCAGCCCGGCACGACCACAACACGGCCCCGCCGCCGTCGTCCTGTGCGGCCTCGTGAAGAATGGGGCTCATCCTCGCGTGACGCTGGCTGCCTCTACCTGCTCCGTTCGTGGTCGCCTTTCGTCCTTCTGCTCATCGGCTCCACGGTTTCCGCTCGGCCCTCTGCCTGGGTCACCCCTGTCCCCTTCACCCACGCCGTCTCCCACGTCATAGAGGATGGTCGACATGCTTCGGTCCCCGAGTGCGCTCCTTCTGGACTTTGGTGGCGTCCTGGTCGACGCACCGTCTCCCCAAGCTCCGGCACAGCCGGACTTGGTCGACCAGCTCTCGTACCTGGTCGCGGGTACGGTCCCCAGCCAGCAAATCGCCACTGACCTCCGCGAGGGCGCTCGGGCGTACGCGCGGTGGCGCGATGACGTCGGCAGAACCGGCCATCCGGTCGAGCTGCCGCACGCTCGGGTGTGGGCCGACTTTGTCACCCGCACCTGGCCTCAGCCGGCCCGTGACGCCGTCGAGCGGGAAGCTACCTCTCTGGCGTACACGTGGACCTGGCGCGCCGAATGGGAAGTAAGACCCGGAATTCCGGAAGCGCTACAGGCAGCCTCCGACGCCGGCCTACCTCTCGCCGTCGTCAGCAACACTCTCTGCGGCGCGGCACACCGTGAATTCCTCGCCAGCGTCGGATTGTCGCCTCTCTTCGCCGCCGAGTTCTACAGCGATGAAGCCGGCCCTCGGAAGCCGAACCCGCAACTCGCGCTCCTCGCGGCCGACGCCATCGGCGTACCAATCGGCGCCTGCTGGTTCATCGGTGACACTCTCGGCCGCGACGTTGCCTGCGCTCGGCGTGCCGGCGCCCAGGCGGCGATTCTCATGCGCTCACCCCGCACGGACCGGGAGCCACCGCGCGAGGACCTGCGACCGGACGCCAGGGTTGACGACGGCTACGAGCTGCTCGCACTGTTACGCCGAACCTGGGGGACCTCCGCAGCATCGTCGGCCAGGACGTGACGGTGTATCCGCTCGGCGGCCTCGCGGGGAGACAACTCGGACGTGTTCACAGTCAGGTCGGCCCCGGGTAGCGGCTCGGTCGCATCCCACACCCGTAGACGCGCCTCAGTGTCTCCGGTTCGCCGGGCAACGATCCGCTGCTCCGCTACCTCTCGTGGGCACCAGAGGTAGACCACGCACCAGCGAACACCTGTGACCGCTGCGGTGAGGTCTTCACCAACTCGTCGTCGGTCCACTGCGCCGGACCCATTTCCGGGCTCGCGTCTGGCGCCCGTCGCTGGTCCGCGCCGGGCTCCTCGGTGACGTGAGTCGGGTCGGCCACTTCACATGGCGTGCGTCCTGGGTCGACCTGGAAGGCGCCAAGCAGTCGGTGGAGTTCCCCACCGAAAGGGAAGCGGTGGCACACGTGGCGAAGACGGCACCGGGCGGGCTGCGGTTTCACGATCTACGGCACTCGTACGCAACCGAGCTGGTGTCGCGCGGCGTCCCGGTCAACGACGTCCAGACGGTGATGGGCCACGAGAAACCGTCGACCACGCTCAACCTCTAAACCCACCGGTCGGACGGGTGCGATCAACGCATCCGGGAAGCGTTCGCTGACGATCCGCTGACCGCCAACGACGACTGACGATGGAATCAGCAAGAGCCACCCTCCCACGAGGATGGCTCTTCTGCGTATTTCGATGGTGGGCGATACTGGGATCGAACCAGTGACCTCTTCGGTGTGAAGGAATTATCAGCCGTCCATGAGCTGCACATGCAGCAGGGCTGAGCTGCCTGAAGGGTCCACCGCAGTCCATGGGTGTCCGGCGTTGCTCGTGCCCATCGTCACCCAGTTGGTTACCCAGCTCGGGTGTCAGACGTCGAAGTGGAACCTTGACCGGCTCGCGCGCGAGCTGTGGCGACCTGGCTGTCACCCTTGTCGCGGCTCCGCTGTGGGCTGCCGTCGCTGCCGGCTGATTGCCGACGTTTGACGGTGTTGCCCAGCAACGACAGGCACAACAGGTCCACCACGTCTATTTCGCGCTTATTTGCCAATACGTCAGAAAGAAGGTGACAATTGATGAAGCAACGACGCTGAACACCACAACCCATGCCCCTTGCAGGAAAGAACGTCGCTCGCTTATTCTGGCCGGCTTGACGACAGCAATTCCGCCCTTAACGTGATCGCGCCAGACAATTAGACCGAATAGGACGCCCGTCGCGATTAGCCCGATTGCCGGCAAGAGAATGTCTTGCTCCTCGCGGCTGAGCATGTCAGATCCAATGAGTACGAACGAAGCAGCGATGCCGATGCCAGCGAATGCCCAAAACGGTCCGGAGCCAGCCCAAAAGCTCTGTCGCTCCGAGAGTAACGCGTGCACGTCGTCCACGATCACCTTGGCGGCATCGCTCGAAGCCTCGGCGGTGCTAACCTCCGCAGCGGATTGTCCAAGCCGGACCGTTATTGCCGGACTTGCCGTCACGATCGTTATGTTTGTCAGTTCTTCTGACGTAGCTTCTTTGAGGTCCGAGGCTTCGTCAGCGATTGCTCGGCCAGCCCTAAGCGCTACGTCGCTTGTTCTCCGCCTTAGCAGAGTCAAAACGTCGTCGATGTCTCCAACATGGAGTGCCAGCTTTCCAAACGGGCGACGGTAGAGCTCAGGACCCGTTCTTCTAGGCGGCGGATCACGTCTCAATGCCACGGTCAGATCCTAACCCGAGCTGACCATCCATCCCGTCTGCCGTCGACCCGCCCTCCTGGGGAGCGGGCCTCCGCCCGGCCCGCCACGTCAAGACGGACTTGACGCACGGTCGGACGCTGGCGGGCCGGGCGGTGGTCTGCTCGGCTTGCCCGGGTCGATGGCAGGCAGGATGGCTACCGCAACCACCCACGGACCGCGAGCCGCCGACGGAGCCCCGGCCATCCTGGAGCCGGAGCGCCCCCGCCGGAGGCGCAGTAACCGCAACCCCGCGACCGCCGCCAGCTCGCCGACGCGGCCGGCGTGCGCTCCCCTACGCCGCGCGGGCTCGTGGCCGCGCGGCCCGGCCGGCTGCCGGCTCACCCCCACCCGGTCAACGCCGCTGTCGTTCTGCGGCGGCTCCTTGGGCTTCCCGCTTCCGCGCCAGCCGCCGGGCGTGTTGCGTGGCCGGAGTCGGAGCGTCAGCGGAGCGACGGGCACGCGCCCAGGCGGGGGTCTGTCAAGTTAACGGCTGATCTTGGTTGTTGAGGTGGTCAGTGGTTGGCCGGGGTGAGCCGGCCTTCGAAGGCGATCTGGAAGGCGTTCAGGGGTGCTTTCCAGCGCATGGTCCAGCGCCGGCGTCCGTCTCCGGTCGGGTCGAGGCTCATCAGTGCCATGTAGACAC
>NZ_JBFAGS010000018.1:0-120818 GCF_040653835.1 Micromonospora sp. NPDC050980
CTACCCCGACGCCTACGCCCAGTGGGAGCAGCAGGCCACCGACCTCGTCCACCAGCACTGGAACAAGTAAGCAGACACACCGAAGGCCGGCACCCGGAAAGGGTGCCGGCCTTCGACGCGTCACGAAAGGGGTGCGCCCTCGGAGCGCAGCTTGGCCGAGCCGGCGGCCACCGACCAGCCGGCCACCCAGCGGCTGCCGCTGGTGCTGCTGGTCCGGTCGGCGAGGTGGTACCAGTCCATCCGGCAGCGCTGCGGCGTCACCTCGAACACGCCGTACCCGTGCCCGTCCAGCTCGGTCCAGCGCACGTGCGGGTTGGTCGCGCGGATCAGTCCCGCGCCGAGCTGGCTCAGCGCGTTGCCGGCCGGCAACTTGAGGAAATCGTTGACGTTGTCGCTGGTCACCGACGGCACCACGAATTCGACAGCGGCCGGGTTGGCCGACCCGGTCGCGCGGGTGGTCACCTCGTTGGCCCACGAGGTGTGGATGTCGCCGGTCAGGAACACCACGTCGCGGGTGCCGGTGGCCCGGATGTGGTCGACCAGTTCGTTGCGGTCGGCGTTGTAGCCGTCCCACTGGTCGGCGTTGAGCACCGCGCCGTTCTCCGGGATGCCGAGCAGCTTGCCGAGCGGGCCGAGCAGCCACGCGGGCAGCGTGCCGACGTCCACCCGGGCGATCATCACCGGGTTGCCGACCAGCTTCCAGCGGGCGGTCGAGCCGGCCAGGCCCGCCTTCAGCCAGGCCATCTGCGCGTCGCCGGTGATCGTCCGGGCCGGGTCGTCCACCGCCGTGCCGGATGCCTGCGCCGAGCGGTACGACCGCAGGTCCAGCATGGACAGCTCGGCCAGCCGGCCGAAGCGGAACCGCCGGTAGATCGCCCCGTCCGCGCCGATGCGCACCGGCATCCACTCCAGGTACGCCTGCCGGGCGGCGGCCAGCCGGGCGGCGAACGGACCCTCGGTGCCGGGCGTGTGGTTCTCCGCGCCGCCGGACCACTCGTCGTTGGCCACCTCGTGGTCGTCCCAGGTGATCACCCACGGCACGGCCGCGTGCAGCGCCTGCAGGTGCGGGTCGGTCTTGTAGAGCGCGTGCCGGACCCGGTAGTCGGCCAGCGTGCGCACCTCGTGCGCCGGCTGGGTGGGCCGCACCACCCGGCCGGCGGCGGTGAACTCGCCGGTGCCGTACTCGTAGAGGTAGTCGCCCAGGTGGACGATCAGGTTCAGGTCGTCCCGGTCGGCCAGCCGCCGGTACGCCGCGAAGTAGCCGGCCTCCCAGTTCGCGCAGGACACCACGCCGAGTCGCAGCCGGTCCACCGCCGCGTCGGCGGGCGGGGCGGTGGTGGTGCGGCCGGTCGGCGACCAGGCGTCGGCGTGCCCGAAGCGGTACCAGTAGGTGGTGGCCGGCGCGAGGCCGGAGACGGTGACCTTCACGGTGTGGTCGCGGGCCGCGCCGGTGCTGACCGTGCCGGCGGCGACCGGCGCGGCGAAGTCCGGGTCGGCGGCGACCTGCCAGCTCACCTCGACGTCCGGGCCGACGCCGGAGCCGGGCAGCGCCTCGGGATTGGGCGTGACCCGGGTCCAGAGCAGGATCCCGTCCGGCAGCGGGTCGCCGGAGGCGACGCCGTGCCGGAACGCGGCGGTGGCCGCGCCGGCGGCGGAGGCGTCGGCCAGGGCGGCGCCGGCGAGCACGGCGGTGCCGGCGGACGCGCCGGCGAGGCGCAGCAGGGTACGACGGTCGAGGGTTTTCGTCATGCCCTCGTATCTATCAATGTCGACGTGTGGCGCGCTGCCCCGGTCGCGCAGAGTTCTCCGGGACTTCCCCCCGGGTTGGCCGGGCCGGGTCGATCAGGACCGGCGGCCGGCGACGATGTCGGCCACGGCCACGCCCAGCGCCAGCACGATGATCCCGGCGGCCAGCAGCAGCGAGTGCCGGAACGCGAGCGCCCAGTCGTTCTGGCTCCGGGCCAGCGTCGAGAAGAACAGCGCGCCGACCGCCGCGATGCCGGCGGCGGTGCCGATCCGCTGCCCGGTCTGGAGCATGCCGGCGCCGCTGCCGGCCATCGGCACCGGCACCTCGGACAGGGTGAGCGTCTGGTTGGGCGCGATCACCAGGCCGCTGCCCAGGCCGGCGACGAGCAGCGGCAGCGCGGTGCGCAGCGGCACGTCGTGGTGCGGCTCGCCGGTCAGCGCCAGATCGGTCGCGACCAGACCGACGACCACGGCGAGCAGTCCGACCGCGACAAGCGGCCGGCCGTAGCGGGTGACCACCCGCCCGCCGAGCGCGGAGGCGAGCGCCGAGCCGAGCGCGAACGGGGTGATCGCCAGGCCGGCGACGAGCGCGCTGTAGCCCAGGCCGATCTGGAGGTAGAGGGTGAAGATGAAGAAGATCGCGGTGAAGCCGGCGAAGTAGACCAGCCCGATCAGCGAACCGAGGGTGTACGAGCGCAACCCGAACAGGCGCAGGTCGAACAGGGGTGTGGCCTGCCGGGCGAACCGGCGTTCCCAGCGCGCGAAGCCGGTCAGCAGCAGCAGGCCGAGCGGGATCAGCAGCCACTTCGCCGAGCCCTGCCACTGTTCCCGCTGCACCAGCGGCAGCAGGATCACGGTGACCCCGGTGCCGAGCAGCAGCACGCCCACCGGGTCGAGCCGGTGCCGGTGGGGCCGGCCCTCGGGTCGGCCCGGCACGAGCCGCCAGCCGAGGACCATCGCCACGATGCCGACCGGGATGTTCACGAAGAACACCCACCGCCAGCCGTGCTCCTCGCCGCCGAGCTGGATGAGCAGGCCGCCCAGCAGCGGCCCGACGGCGGTGGAGATCCCGATTGTGGCGCCGAGCAACCCGAACGCGCGCCCCCGGTCGGCGCCCCGGAACAGCTGCTGGATCATGCCGCTGACCTGCGGGTTGACCACGCCGGCGGCGGCGCCCTGGACGAGCCGCGCGACGATCAGCCAGGTCGACGAGGTGGCCAGCCCGGCCAACGCGCTGGTCAGCGTGAACAGTCCCACCCCGACCACGAACGCGGTACGCCGGCCGCGCGCGTCGCCCAGCCGCCCGGCCGGCACCAGCACCAGGCCGAACGTCAACGCATACCCGGACAGCACCCACTGCAGGTCGCTCGGGGTGGCGTCCAGCGCCCGGTCGATCGACGGGACGGCGACGTTGACGATGCTGACGTCGAGCAGCGTCATGAACGCCGCGACCAGGCCGACGCTCAGCGCCTGCCAGCGACGCCTGCCGTCGTACCCCGGGTCGGGCACCGGTGCCCGGTCACCGCTCATCGTGCCCCCCGCCGGCCGTTGATCACGCATGCCCCGATCGCTACCCGGAGCCCGCTGGGGCAAACGACGCGATCAGGCCGTCTGACGTGCGCACCAGCGGGGCCCGAAGTCCAGGCCCGACATCGGCGAGTCCTCCCGGTGCAGCAGCCCCCGCTCGGTGAGCGAGTGCAACGGCTCGTGCACCTCCTCCTCGGGCATCTGGATCTCCGCGGCGATCACGTCCGGGTAGGGCACGTGCCCGCGTACCTCCAGCGCGGTCACCGCCTGGTAGACCCGTTCCTCGAGCGCGGACAGCTGGACCTGAGGCATGGCTCCTCCTCGCCGGTGGGCCGCCCGACGGTGTGGACAGCCCGGCGACCTGCGGTTACCCGGGCGGCCGGCGATGATGCCCACCCGATCGTGGGTCGTGGCGGGCAATCCGGCCCGGCGGTGCCCTAGGCTGCACCCGTGATCATCTGGGAGCTGGTCGTGGTCGGTGGCGGGCCCGCCGGACTCGCCGCCGCGCGCGCGGCGGCCCGGGCCGGTGTGCGCACGCTCGTGGTCGAGCGGGCCACCCACCCCCGGTACAAGACCTGCGGCGGCGGCCTGATCGGCACCTCCCTGGCCGAGGTCGACGGCCTGGTCGAGGTGCCCGCGCACGACCGGGTCGACCGGGTCACGTTCACCCGCGACGGCCGGCGGGCGTTCACCCGCCGCCACCGCGCGCCGCTGGTCACCATGATCCGCCGGGAGGAGTTCGACGACCGGCTGCGCGCCGCCGCGGTGGCCGCCGGCGCCGAGGTGCGCGAGGGCGTCGCGGTGCGCGCGCTGGAGCAGGACCCCGACGGGGTACGCCTGCGGCTGGCCGACGGCGAGGTAATGCGCGCGCGGGTCGTGGTCGGCGCGGACGGCTCGTCCGGCGTGACCGCCCGCCACGTGGGGGTGCGTTTCCGCCAGGTCGACCTGGGGCTGGAGCTGGAGCTGCCGGTGCCCGCGGCCGACCGGGAGCGGTGGCGGGGGCGGGTGCTGCTCGACTGGGGGCCAGTGCCCGGGTCGTACGCCTGGGTCTTCCCGAAGGGCGACCGGCTCACCGTCGGCGTCATCTCCGCCCGCGGCGACGGCGAGCGGACTCGGGCCTACCTGCGCGACTTCGTCGCCCGGCTGGGGCTGGCCGGGATCGACCCGGACCACGACTCCGGCCACCTGACCCGCTGCCGCGCCGAGGACGCCCCGCTGCGCCACGGCCGGGTGCTGGTCGCCGGCGACGCGGCCGGCCTGCTGGAGCCGTGGAGCCGGGAGGGGATCAGCTACGCGCTGCGTTCCGGGCGCCTCGCCGGTGAGGCGGTCGCCGACGGCGACCTCGACGCGTACCCCCGGGAGGTCGGGCGGCGGCTGCTGCCGGAGATGCGCGCCGGACACCGGCTGCTGGAGGTGTTCGAGCGGCGACCCGACGTGTTCCACGCGATGCTGGCCAGCCCGCCCGGCTGGCGGATGTTCGTCCGGTTCTGTCACGGCCGGGTCAGCTTCGCCGACGTGCTCGACCGGCGGCCGGTGCGGGCCGGGCTGTCGCTGGTCGACCGGCTGCCCCCGCTCAGGGGACGATGACCGCCCGCCCGTGGATGTCGCCCCGGCGCAGCGCCTCGTACGCCTGCGGGGCCTCGGCAGCGGGAACGTCCGCACGTCGGCGTGCAGCCGGCCGGCGTGGGCCAGCGCGATCACCTCCTGGAGTTCGGCCCGGGTGCCCCAGAACGGCACCACCACGCTCGTCTCCAGCGGCACCGTGGGCGGCTCGTCGGCGACCGGCCGCACCGGCAACGTGCCGCCGGCCAGGCCGACCAGCAGCAGCTGACCGCCGGTGGCGACGACCTGCCGGGCGGTGTCCACAGTGGGTTGCGCGCCGACGAAGTCGAGCACCACGTCCGCGCCGTCGGGTGCCGGGCCGACCAGCTCGCGGATCGTCCGCACCGCGTCCGGGCCGGCCGGCACCAGGTGGTGCGCGCCGAGCCGTTCGGCCAGGTCCAGGGCGGCGGTGCTGGTGTCCACCGCGACGATCCGCACCGCGGTGGTGGCGATGAGGATCTGCAACGCCATGTGGCCCAGCCCGCCGATGCCGATCACCACGCAGGTGGTGCCGGGCCGCAGCCGGGGCCGGGCCAGTTCCACCGCGTGGTACGGGGTGAGCCCGGCGTCGGTCAGCGGGGCGGCCTGGGTCAGGTCCAGGCCGCCCACGTGCAGCAGCCGCGACGCCGGCACCACCACGTGGTCGGCCAGCCCGCCGTCGCGACTGAGGCCGATCCCGCCGACCGGGGTGACCCGGCAGCGGTTCTCCTCGCCGCGCAGGCAGGCCCGGCACCGACCGCAGCCGATGATCCCGTAGACCGCCGCCCGGTCGCCGGGCGTCCAGCCGTCCACGCCGGGCCCGGGGGTCTCCACCGTGCCGGCGATCTCGTGGCCGAGCGTCATCGGGGTGGGGTACATCCCCGGCGGCGCGTCGAGGATGTGCAGATCCGAGTGGCAGGCGCCGACCGCGCCGACGCGCAGCAGCACCTCGCCGGGCCCGGGCTGCGGCGTCGGCGCCTCGGTCAGCTCCAGCACCCCGGGAGCGGTCATCCGTACCGCGCGCATCGCGTCGCCTCCACCTCGTCGCCGGCCGTCGCGGCGGCATACCCGTGCCGCCCCGGTTGATACCGGGTTCCGGGCGAGCGAGACACCCGTGCCGTTCCACTCGCGCTCCATCCCGCCGCTGGGTGGAACGCCATGGGTGTCTCCGGCCCGTTTTGACGCCCATGTCGTTCCACTCACGCTCCGCCCGGCTCACGGGTGGAACGACCTGGCTGTCCCAGTGGAGGTGGCGCAGAATGCGGGCATGAGCGAACCGGCCGAGTCGTTCACCGACGAGGAGTACGCGTTCCTGCGGCACGTCCGCTTCGGCGAGCTGCCGGCGCGGGTGCGTCCCGAGGAGCGCCTGGCGTCCATCGAGACCGACACCCGCCCGGACCGGCCGGACCCGGTCGGCGGCGAGTCGGAGCGGCACCTGCGCGCGGGCGGCTGACACCCGGGCCACCCCGACGCCGGTGTGGGAGGTGACGAGGGCCCCGGCGTGACGCCGGGGCCCTCGCCGGTCGGCTCAGAAGACCGGCACGCCCTCGCGGACCAGCTTCCAGTTGGGCACGAAGAAGTCGGCCGGGTCGATCACGCCCTTGGCCTGCGCCCAGTCGATGAGCAACTGGCGGATCTCCTGCTGCGCGTTGTAGACCTGGGTCTTCACGATGCCGGGGAAGTTGCCGCCGCCACTGCGCCGGTAGTTGTTCACCGCCACCCCGAACTGCGCGTCGGCGGCCACCGGGGTGTCGGTGCCGGCCAGCACCAGGCGGGTGATCCGCTGCCCGACCGGCTTCGAGATGTCGATGTCGTAGTCGACGCCGGAGAACACGTCGTAGTTGTAGTCCGGCACCGCCGGGTCGCTGATCGCCTCCGGGTCGACCGGGGCGCCCACCGGCACCGTGACGAAGTACTTCGCCGAGTACTCCAGGTATGCCTTGACCTCGGCGCCGGTCAGCACGACCGCTTCCAGGGTGTTGTCGTACACGTAGAGGCCGGCCACGTCGCGGATCCGCACGTCGCCCTGCGGGAAGACCGCGGTGCGGCTGAACGGCGCGGCGATCGACAGCACCGGCAGGTCGGCGTACGCGCCGCCGGCCAGCGCCGCGGTGACCACCTCGGTCTGCACGTGGTTGATGAAGTCCAGGATCGGGGTGTCCTGGTAGCGCGACGCGGCGGCGGACAACTCCACGCTCGACTGCGCGACGACCCGGTTGACGTAGTCGACGGTCTTGGCGTGCTGGCCGCGCACGGCCGCGAGCACCGCCGGGTCCTCGACGACGGTGTTGGTGTTCAGCGTGGTGGCCGCCGAGTCGACCACCTTCCAGCAGCCCTTGGACCGGGTCAGCGTGAAGTCCATCCGGGTCAGTCGCTGGCCCCACTTCGACGGCTCGGAGGTGAGCACCGCCTTGCCGGTCTTCAGGTTGGTGACGAACTTCTCCGGCACCTCGTTGTGGGCGTGACCGAAGAGAATCGCGTCGATGCCGGGCACCTGCTCGGCGATCAGCGCGGTCGGGTTCTCGTTCGGCAGCTCCGGGCCGTAGCTGGAGGTGCCGCTGTCGCCGCCGTGCGCGGAGATGATGACCACGTCGGCGCCGCGCCGGCGCATCACCGGCACCCACTTGGCGGCGGTGGCGACCATGTCGGCGAAGACCAGCCGGCCCTCGACGTTGGCCTTGTCCCAGATGGCCACGCCGGGGTTGGTCAGGCCGAGGATGCCCACCCGCAGCTTCGGCGCGCCGTGTCCGCCGAGCCGGACCTCCTTGATCACGTACGGCAGGAAGGCCGGCTTGCCGGTCTTCTCGTTGATCGCGTTCGCGGCGAGCGCCGGGAAGCCGAGCTGCCGGATCCAGGTGGCGAGCAGCGGCAGGCCGTAGTTGAACTCGTGGTTGCCCAGCGTGACGGCGTCGTAGCGCAGCACGTTCATCGCGTTTGCCATCGGGTGCGTCTCACCGGTGCTGGTGATCGGCTCCTGCTTGGCGTAGTAGGTGGCCAGCGGCGTGCCCTGGATGGTGTCGCCGGCGTCCAGGACCAGCGTCGCCCGGCCCCTGCGCTCGGCCCGGATCTGGTTGACCAGGGTGGCCAGCTTCGCGACGCCGACGTCGTTGTGCTTGCTGTCGTCGAACTCGGCGTCCTTGTAGTAGTCCCAGTTGTAGACGTTGCCGTGGGTGTCCGAGGTGCCGAGGACGGTCAGGTCCCAGGTCTTCGGCTGCTTCGGCTTCGGCTTCGCCTCGGCGGGCGCGCCGGCGAGCAGGGGAGCGGTCGCCGCGGCGGCGGCGACGGCGAGCACCTGGCGCCGCGAGGCGCCGGAGGAGGAGGTCAATGCGGTGCCTTTCGGAGGGGGTACGCGCCTCGTGGGCGCCGTTGCGCACCATAACCACCAGGTGTCACAGGCGCCACATCGCCCCGAGATGTTTCCCGGCCCGTCACCGGCTGCTCCGGTGCCGTCGGGTCAGCGGGGCCAGCCGGACATCCGGCGACGCACCTCGGCGATCCGCGCCGGGTCGAGGCCGTAGCGGGTGAACCGGCGGTCGGCCAGAGCGTCGAGGTAGCGCCCGGCCGCGCGCACGTCGGTGTCGTCCAGCGCCGGGTCCACCTGGCGGGCCAGCTCCAGCAGCTCGGCCACCGCATACCGGTCCAGCGCGGCGGCGACGTCGATGTAGTCGCGTACCTCCCGCCGGTTGACCAGCGCGGCGGTCTTGTTGGCGAGCAGGTCCCGCACGTCCATCACCGGGCCGAAGTCCATCACCACCGGGCTGCGGTGCCGGTCCAGGCGGGCCAGGCTGAGCCGGATCTCCCGGCCGTCCCGGCTCACCACGAAGTCCCGCAGGTCGCGGTCGAAGCCGTCGAACACCTCGCCGAGCCCGCCCGGGTCCGCCTCGTCCACCCGGTAGCCGGCCCGCTCCAGCGCGGCGCGCACCCCGTCCGCCGCCGCGGCGGCGGCGCCCTCGACGTCGGCGAACAGGTCGACGTCCTCGGTGGGGCGGGTGACCAGGCCGTGCGCCGCCCAGGCCACGCCGCCGCCGAGCACGAAGCGGTGCGGGCCGGCGGCGGTCAGCGCCACCCGGGCCACCTCCCGGTAGAAGTCGTGCGGGTGCGTCACGCGCCGCGCAGGCTCCGGTGCCGGCGCTCCCAGGCCAGGCGCACGCCCCGGGGGAGGTTGAGCAGCGGCCACACCCGGCGCAGCGTCGGAGCGTGGATCAGCTCCCGCAGGTCCGCCACCCGGCTCGTCTCCCGCAGCACGTTCTCGTACATCCAGAGCAGCTCGTCCTCGTCGGCCAGGTCGAAGGCGCGCTCGCTGCTCCACATCAGCCGCACCGGCAGCTCCACGATGCCGGTGGTGGGGCCGGTCAGCTCGGCCAGGGTGCGCGCCACCACGGCGGGCCGCCCGGGCCGGGCGAGGTACGCGCTGACGGAGGCCGACATGGCATCAGGGTAACCCCTGCCCGGCGTTCCGGCCGCCATCCGCGGTGACCGGCGTCACGACCCCCGGGCGGAAGAAGGCACCCCCCGGTACCGTTGTGCACAGCGTCGGTGTGACCAGTGTCCCCGGGCCTCACCTAAATTGCCGTCGCGGAATACCGTTCGGCTGGAGCCGCGACGCGCCACTCGCCGAGAGGCGACCTGCACACCGACGCCCAGCGCCGCCCCGACCGTTCCGGCCGGGGCGGCGCTGTTTCCGGCTCGACTCGCGACCGTCGGACCGCTCGCCTAGTGTGCAAGGGGTCAGCCGTGCGCGACGGGAGGGGGTGCCCGGGGTGGGTCTGCGGACGTTCATCCGCCGGTGGCCGGTATACCGGCAACTCACCGGCACCGACCCGCTCGGCCGCGGCGCCGCGGCGCAGTCGGCCCGCTCCGCCGACCTGATCGCGCGCACCGAGACCGCCGACGGCGTGGCCCGTTCGGTCTGCCCCTACTGCGCGGTCGGCTGCGGGCAGCGGGTCTTCCACGCCGACGGCAAGGTCACCCAGATCGAGGGCGACCCGGACAGCCCGATCTCCCGCGGCCGGCTCTGCCCGAAGGGCTCGGCCAGCAAGAGCCTGGTGACCAGCCCGCTGCGCCAGACGAAGGTCCGCTACCGCCGGCCCTACGCCACCGAGTGGGAGGACCTGGACCTCGACGTCGCGCTCGACATGATCGCCGACCGGGTCCTCGCCGCCCGCGACGAGACCTGGGAGGACGTCGACGACGCCGGCCGCCCGCTGAACCGGACGCTGGGCATCTCCAGCCTGGGCGGCGCGACGCTGGACAACGAGGAGAACTACCTCATCAAGAAGCTGTTCACGGCGATGGGGGCACTCCAGATCGAGAACCAGGCCCGGATTTGACACTCCGCCACCGTCCCCGGTCTGGGGACCAGCTTCGGTCGCGGCGGCGCGACGGACTTCCAGCAGGATCTCGCCAACGCTGACGTCATCGTCATCCAGGGCTCCAACATGGCCGAGGCCCACCCGGTGGGCTTCCAGTGGGTGATGGAGGCGAAGAAGCGCGGCGCGAAGGTCTTCCACGTCGACCCGCGGTTCACCCGCACCAGCGCGCTCGCCGACAGCTACCTGCCGATCCGGGCGGGCACGGACATCGCGCTGCTCGGCGGCGTGGTGCGCTACATCCTGGACAACGAGCTGGACTTCCGGGAGTACGTGCTGGCGTACACCAACGCGGCCACCATCGTCAGCGAGCGGTTCGCCGACACCGAGGACCTGGACGGCCTGTTCTCCGGCTACCACCCGGAGACCGGCTCCTACGACCATGCGAGCTGGCAGTACGCGGGCCACGAGGGCAACACCACGATCCGGGGCACCGGCAAGGAGCGTGACTCGGCGTCCGGGATGGAGCACGAGTCGCACGGGGAGCCGGTGCCGGCGCAGGCCCGGCGGGACGAGACGTTGCAACACCCCCGCTGCGTCTACCAGATCCTCAAGCGGCACTTCTCCCGTTACACCCCGCAGATGGTGGCCCGGGTCTGCGGCATCGGCGAGGACAAGTTCCTGGAGTTGGCCCGCGCCTGGACCGAGAACTCGGGTCGGGAGCGCACCGGCGCCCTGGTCTACTCGGTGGGGTGGACGCAGCACAGCGTCGGTGTGCAGTACATCCGCACCGGGGCGATCATCCAGACGCTGCTGGGCAACATGGGCCGGCCGGGCGGCGGCATCCTCGCGCTGCGCGGGCACGCCAGCATCCAGGGCTCCACCGACATCCCGACGCTGTTCAACCTGCTGCCCGGCTATCTGCCGATGCCGCACCACGCCGACCACCCCACGTTCGACAGGTGGGTCGACAGCATCCGGCACCCCGGGCAGAAGGGCTTCTGGGGCAACTCGCGCGCGTTCGCGGCCAGCCTGCTCAAGGCGTACTGGGGTGACGCGGCGACGCCGGAGAACGACTTCTGCTACGGCCACCTGCCCCGGATGACCGGCGACCACGGGACCTACCAGCAGGTCCTGAACATGATCGACGGGCATGTGAAGGGCTACTTCCTGCTCGGGCAGAACCCGGCGGTCGGCTCGGCGCACGGCCGGGCCCAGCGCCTGGGCATGGCCAACCTGGACTGGCTGGTGGTCCGCGACCTGTTCCTGATCGAGAGCGCCACGTTCTGGAAGAACAGCCCGGAGATCGCCACCGGCGAGATCGTGCCGCAGGAGTGCCGCACCGAGGTGTTCTTCCTGCCGGCGGCCTCGCACGTGGAGAAGGAGGGCACCTTCACCCAGACCCAGCGGCTGCTGCAGTGGCGGGAGAAGGCCGTCGACCCGCCCGGCGACGCCCGCTCCGAGCTGTGGTTCTTCTACCACCTGGGCCGGGTGCTGCGGCAGAAGCTGGCCGGCTCCTCCAGGCCCCGCGACCGGGCGCTGCTGGACCTGACCTGGGACTACCCGACGCACGGCGCGCTCGCCGAGCCGAGCGCCGAGGCGGTGCTCAAGGAGATCAACGGCTTCGACGTGGCGACCGGCCGTCCGCTGAACGCGTTCGCCGAGGCGAAGGATGACGGCTCCACCGCCGTCGGCTGCTGGATCTACTCGGGCGTCTACGCCGACGGGGTCAACCAGGCGGCCCGCCGCCGGCCCCGGCACGAGCAGGACTGGGTGGCCGCCGAGTGGGGCTGGGCGTGGCCGGCGAACCGGCGCACCCTCTACAACCGCGCCTCCGCCGACCCGGACGGGCGGCCGTGGAGCGAGCGCAAGAAGTACGTCTGGTGGGACCCGGACGCCGGCGAGTGGACCGGCTACGACGTGCCGGACTTCGAGAAGACGAAACCGCCGTCGTACCGGCCGCCGGAGGACGCCGCCGGCCCGGCGGCGCTCGCCGGTGACGACCCGTTCGTCATGCAGGGCGACGGCAAGGCCTGGCTGTACGCGCCGAGCGGCGTGCTCGACGGCCCGCTGCCGACGCACTACGAGCCCGCCGAGTCGCCGATGCGCAACCCGCTCTACGGGCAGCAGGCCAACCCGACCCGGAAGGTCTACGAGCATCCGGTGAACCGGGTCAACCCGAGCCCGCCGGAGCCGCACGGCGAGGTCTTCCCGTACGTGTTCACGGTCAGCCGGCTCACCGAGCACCACACGGCCGGCGGGATGAGCCGGACCGTGGCACGCCTGGCCGAGCTGCAACCGGAGATGTTCGTCGAGGTGTCCCCGGAGTTGGCCGCCGAGGTCGGGCTGGCGCACCTGGGCTGGGCGCACCTGGTCAGCGGGCGGGCGGTGATCGAGGCGCGGGTGCTGGTCACCGACCGGCTCACGCCGCTGCGGGTGGACGGCCGGACCATCCACCAGGTCTGGCTGCCCTACCACTTCGGCCGCGAGGGGCTGGTCACCGGCGACTCGGCCAACGACCTGTTCGGCATCACGCTGGACCCGAACGTGCTCATCCAGGAGAGCAAGGTCGGCACCTGTGACGTCCGGCCGGGCCGGCGGCCCACCGGGCCGGCCCTGCTCGACCTGGTCGGCGACTACCAGCGGCGGGCCGGGATGACCCCGGACCGTAGGGTGCCGATCGTCACCACCGACGTGCTGGGCGGGGAGACCGCGGCCGGCAGCACCGACGAACAGACCCCCGAGGCCGCGGCGCGCGACGGAGACGACGATGCCTGACGTCAACAGCCGGCCCGGACCGCCGGACCCGGCCGCCGACGCCGGCTGGGAGTCCGCGCCGCCCCGGATGGGCTTCTTCACCGACACCAGCGTCTGCATCGGCTGCAAGGCGTGCGAGGTGGCCTGCAAGGAGTGGAACGGCGTCCCCGACTCGGGATTCGACCTGCTCGGCATGTCCTACGACAACACCGGCGCGTTGACCGCGAACTCCTGGCGGCACGTGGCGTTCATCGAGCAGCCCCGCCCGGCGGGGCACCGCACGCCGCCGTTCGCCGGGGACCCGACCGGCCCGGCGACCAGCAGCCCGTCGTCGGCGGCGGTCGGCGCCGGCACCGCAGCCGACACCGGCACGAATCCCGGGCTGCCGCCGGGCCGACCGGAGCCGGCGGCGCGGATGGCGGCCGGGCCGGAGTTCCTCGGCATGCCCGGCGCGCAGCCGCCCGGGCGGGGGACCGGCGCGGACGGCCGCACCGACTTCCGCTGGCTGATGATGTCCGACGTCTGCAAGCACTGCACCCACGCGGCCTGCCTGGACGTCTGCCCGACCGGGTCGCTGTTCCGCACCGAGTTCGGCACCGTGGTGGTCCAGGAGGACATCTGCAACGGCTGCGGCTACTGCATCTCCGCCTGCCCGTACGGCGTGATCGACAAGCGCGAGGACGACGGCCGGGCGTGGAAGTGCACGCTCTGCTACGACCGGCTGGGCGCCGGCCTGACGCCGGCCTGCGCGCAGGCGTGCCCGACCGAGTCGATCCAGTACGGCCCGCTCGACGAGCTGCGCGAGCGCGCCGCCCGGCGGGTCGCCACGCTGCACGAGCGCGGCGTGCCGGAGGCCCGGCTCTACGGCCACGCCCCGAGCGACGGCGTCGGCGGGGCCGGCGCGTTCTTCCTGCTGCTCGACGAGCCGGAGGTGTACGGGCTGCCGCCGGACCCGGTGGTCACCACCCGGGACCTGCCGCGGATGTGGAAGCGGGCCGGCCTGGCCGCGCTGGCCATGGCGGCGGCGACCGTCGCCGCGTTCGTCGGAGGTTCGTCGTGAGCCCGGACCGTCCGGTTGGTGCCCTGTTCCGTCGCTTCCGGGAGCGCCTGGCCGTCGACGGCGGGCTGCCGCCGGAGAGCGGCAGCCGGGCCACCGGCGCCGGCCCCGGGGTGGGCCGCACCGACGCCGGCGCCCGCGAGGCCGGCCTGGCCCCGCACCCGTCCCGCGACACCGCCCCACGACGTCGCCGTGGCGGCAAGGGCGGCGGCGAGCAGCTCACCGTGCCGCCGGCGGAGTTCACCTCCTACTACGGCCGGCAGGTGGTCAAGCCGCCGGTGTGGCGGTGGGACATCGCGGCCTACCTGTTCACCGGCGGGCTCGCCGCCGGCTCCTCGATGCTGGCCGCCGGCGGGCAGCTCACCGGCCGGCCGGCGCTGCGCCGTGGCGGCCGGGCCGCCGCGCTGGCGGCGGTGGGCGCCAGCGCGTACTTCCTGATCAACGATCTGGGCCGGCCGAGCCGCTTCCACCACATGCTGCGGGTGGCGAAGGTGACCTCGCCGATGTCCGTGGGCACCTGGATCCTCAGCGCGTTCGGCCCGGCCGCCGGGTTGGCCGCGGTCGCCGAGTTCGCGCCCCGGCTGCCGGATCGTGGCGTGCTCGGGTTGGGCCGGCGGCTGCTGCCCCCGGCCGGGCACGCGGCCGGGTTGGTCGCCGCCGTCACCGCGCCGGCGCTGGCCACGTACACCGCGGTGCTGCTGGCCGACACGGCGGTGCCCTCGTGGCACGAGGCGTACCCGGAACTGCCGGTGATCTTCGCGGGCAGCGCGCTGGCCAGCGGCGCCGGCGTGGGGTTGCTGGCCGCGCCGCCCGGGCAGGCCGGCCCGGCGCGACGCCTCGCGGTGGCCGGCGCGGCGCTGGAGCTGTGGGGCGCGCACCGGGTGGAGAACCGGCTCGGCCTGCTCAGCGAGCCCTATGCGGCGGGCACCCCCGGGAAGCTGCTGCGCGCCGGCCGGGCGCTCACCGCCGCCGGGGTGGCCGGCGCGTGGCTCGGCCGCCGGAGCCGGCTGCTGTCGGCGGCCTCCGGCGGCGCGTTGCTCGCCGCGGCGGTCTGCACCCGCTTCGGCATCTTCCACGGCGGCGTCGCGTCGGCGCGCGACCCGAAATACACGGTGCTCCCGCAGCGCGAACGCGCGGACCGGCGGGCCTGACACCTCGCCGGGCGGCCGGTGACCCGCTGTGGTTGACTGCCCGATGGAGGCGTTCAGGCGGCTGGTGCCCCTCCCGGTCTTCAAAACCGGTGTGGTCCGGGATCCGGGCCAGGCGGGTTCGATTCCCGTCCGTCTCCGCCACACCGTCGCAGGGGAGCGCCGATGCGTGAGGTCGACCCGCGGCGGCGAGTGCCGCGCACCGACGCGCTGCTCGCCGACCCGGCGCTGGTCACGGCCGCCGGCACGCTCGGCCGCGACCGGGTCAAGGCCGCGGTCGTCGCGGCCCAGCACCGTGCGCGCCGCGGCGAGATCACCCCCGAGCGGGTACGCGACACCGCGCTGGCCGCGCTGGCCGGGCGCACGCCCCGGCCGGTGCTGAACGCCACCGGCGTCATGCTGCACACCAACCTCGGGCGGGCCCCCCTCGCGCCGGCCGCCGTGGACGCGCTGGTCGCCGCCGCTGGGCACACCGACGTGGAACTCGACCTGGCCACCGGCCGGCGGGCCCGGCGCGGCCGGGAGGCGCTGGCCGCGCTCGCCGCCGCCGTGCCCGACGCGGCCGACGTGCACGTGGTCAACAACGGCGCCGCCGCGCTGGTGCTGGCCGCCACCGCGCTCGCCGCCGGCCGGGAGATCGTGGTCAGCCGCGGTGAACTGGTCGAGATCGGCGACGGGTTCCGCCTGCCCGACCTGCTGGCCAGCACCGGCGCCCGGCTGCGCGAGGTGGGCACCACGAACCGCACCGGCCGGGCCGACTACGCCGCGGCGATCGGCCCGGACACCGGCTTCGTGCTCAAGGTGCACCCGTCGAACTTCGTGGTCACCGGCTTCACCTCGACCGTGCCGGTCGGCGAGCTGGCCACGCTCGGCGTACCGGTGGTCGTCGACATCGGCTCCGGTCTGCTCGCGCCGGACCGGCTGCTGCCCGACGAGCCGGACGCGGCGAGCGCGCTGCGCGCCGGCGCGCACCTGGTCACCGCCAGCGGCGACAAGCTGCTCGGCGGGCCGCAGGCCGGGTTGCTGCTCGGCGACGCCGACCTGGTCGAGCGGTTGCGCCGGCACC
This sequence comes from Micromonospora sp. NPDC050980, assembly GCF_040653835.1. NCBI lineage: Bacteria > Bacillati > Actinomycetota > Actinomycetes > Micromonosporales > Micromonosporaceae > Micromonospora > Micromonospora sp. NPDC050980. Next base: position 16,192 of record NZ_JBFAGS010000018.1, read on the forward strand.
CGCTGGCCCGGGCGCTGCGGGTGGACAAGCTGACCCTGGCCGCGCTCGCCGCCACGCTGCACGCGCCCGCCACCCCCACCTGGGAGGCGCTGCGCGCCGACCCGGGCCGGCTGCGCGCCCGCACCGAACGGCTACGTGACCTGCTCGGCGCCGACGGCGGCAAGGCCGAGGTGGTGCCGGCGGCGGCGGTCGTCGGCGGCGGCGGCGCGCCCGGGGTGGAGCTGGACTCGTGGGCGTTGAGCCTGCCCGAGCGCTACGCGGCACCGCTGCGCACCGGTGACCCGGCGATCCTCGGCCGGGTGCTGCACGGCCGGCTCCTGCTGGACCTGCGGGCCGTGCCGGAGGCCGCGGACGACCGCGTGCGAGAGGCGATCCTGCGGGTGGAGGGCTGAGCGGATGTGGGTCGTGGCCACCGCCGGGCACGTCGACCACGGCAAGTCCACGCTGGTCCGGGCGCTGACCGGGATGGAGCCGGACCGGTGGGCGGAGGAACGCCGCCGGGGGATGACCATCGACCTGGGCTTCGCCTGGACCACGCTGCCTTCCGGCGGCACCCTGGCATTCGTCGACGTGCCCGGACACGAACGGTTCGTGCCGAACATGCTGGCCGGGGTCGGCCCGGTCCCGGCCGCGCTGGTCGTCGTCGGCGCCGACGAGGGCTGGATGCCGCAGTCCGCCGAGCACCTGGCCGCGCTGGACGCGCTCGGGGTGTCGTACGGGCTGCTCGCGGTGACCCGCGCCGACCTGGCCGACCCGGCGCCGGCCGCGGCCCGGGCCCGCCGGGAGATCGCCGCGACGTCGCTCGGCGAGGTCGAGTCGGTCGCGGTGTCCGCGGTCACCGGCGCCGGCCTGCCCGAGTTGCGGGCCGCCCTGGACCGCCTGGTCGCCCGGCTGCCCGACCCGGCGGCGGACGCCCCGGTGCGGCTCTGGGTGGACCGGGCGTTCACCGTGCGCGGCAGCGGGACGGTGGTCACCGGCACCCTCGGCGGCGGCCGACTGCGCGTCGGCGACGAACTGGAGCTGGCGGCCACCGGCGAGCCGGTGCGCGTGCGTGGCCTGCACTCGCTGGGCGCGGCCCGCGCCGAGGTGGCGGCGGTCGCCCGGGTGGCGGTGAACCTGCGCGGCCTGCCCCGGGACCGGGTCGGGCGCGGCGACGCGCTGCTGCGCCCCGGCCGGTTCGGCCGCACCGACCTGCTCGACGTGCGCCTGACCGGGGATCCGGCCGCCGACCTGCCGGCGACGCTCATGCTGCACGTCGGCTCGGCGGCGGTGCCGGCCCGGGCCCGGCCACTCGGCCCGGACACCGTGCGGCTGCGCCTGGCCCGCCCGCTGCCGCTGGTCATCGGCGACCGGGCGCTGCTGCGCGACCCCGGCCGGCACCACGTGGCCGGTGGGGTGACCGTGCTGGACGTGGACCCGCCGCCGTTGCGCCGCCGGGGCGCGGCGGCGGCCCGGGCGGACGTGCTGGCCGGGCTGGACGGGCGACCCGACCTGGCCGGTGAGCTGCGCCGTCGGCGGCTGGTGCGGGCCGGGCAGCTCACCCGGATGGGTGTGCCGCCGGCCGCGACCCCGGTGGCCGGGGACTGGCTGGCCGACCCGGAGCACTGGCGGGACCTGGGCCGCCGGCTCGCCGAGGAGGTCGCGCGGCACGCCGCCGCGCATCCGCTCGCCGCCGGCGTGCCGGTCGACGTGCTGCGTCACCGACTCGATCTGCCCGACCGGGCGCTGGTGACCGCGCTGCTGCGTCCGCCGCTGCGGCTGCGCGACGGCCTGGTCACCACCGCGTCGGGCGGGACGCTGCCGGAACCGGTGGCCCGGGCCGTGGCGCGGGTGCGCGCCGAGTACGGCGACCGACCGTTCCAGGCCCCCGAGACGCACCACCTCGCCGGTCTCGGCCTGGGCCCGAAGGAGATCGGCGCCGCGGTGCGGGCCGGCGCGCTGCTCAAGCTGGCGGAGAACGTGGTGCTGCTGCCCGGCGCGCCGGACGACGCGGTGCGGGTCCTCGCCGGGTTGCCGCAGCCGTTCACGCTCAGCGCCGCCCGGCAGGCGCTGGGCACCACCCGCCGGGTGGCGGTGCCGCTGCTGGAGCTGCTGGACCGGCGCGGCGTCACCCGGCGTCTGCCCGACGACGCCCGCGAGGTGGTCCGTTCGCCCGGCTGACCCGGGTGCCAAGTGGGTGAGCCAACCGGCGACGGTGACGCGACCGGTTCACCTACGGTGACGAGATGGACCCTTCCGCGGTCTGGCGGGACAAGAACCACAGGTGGCGGATCGAGGCGTACCGGGCGCCGGACCTGCGGTTCGCCATCTTCGCCACGAACGGCACCACCGAGTCGGCGCCGCTGTGGCTGTTCGGGATGGCCGCGCTGGCCCGCTGGCTGATGACCCACGCCGTCTCGCTCGACGACCTGGAGACCGACTGACCCGTTCGGGGGACGGTCGAGGCGAACCAGCCTGCCGGGGCCGCCGCCGGTCGTACCGTGCGGGGCGTGAAGGACCGAGGACTGCGCACGTTCGTCACCGTGCTCGCCGGGCTGGCCGTGATCTACTTCGGCGCCACCGGGCATCGGGCCAGCGGCGGGGAGGGCGGCGGCGTCTCCGGCGGTGTGGTGCTGCTGGCCCTGCTCGCCTCGCTGCTGGCCTGGCACCTGACCCGACCCGGCCCGGCCAAGTAGCCGGGCCGGGTCACCCGGCCGCCGCGGCGGTGCGGCTCACCTCGCCGGCCGACTCCTCGCCGAGCGCCACCCGCACCAGCGCCGACGCCAGCCGCCCGAAGTCGGCCTCCCCGACCAGCCCGACCAGGCTGCGCGGGTTCGTCGGCAGGCCGAGGCGCCGGGCCCCGGCCAGGGTCCGCCGGTCGGCGAACGGGCGCACGTCGGGCCAGACCGCCTGCGCCTCACGCAGGAAGATGTCCGCGCCGGTCGGACCGATCCCGGGGAACTCGGTGAGCCGACGGCGCAGCACCGCGCGGTCCGCGCCGGCCTCCCGGTGCAGCCGGCGCAGGTCGCCGTGCCAGCGGTCCAGGCACAGCCGGGCGCCGGTGCCGAGCATGGTGGCGGTCCGCTCGTCGTAGCGCCGGTAGTGTCCCCGGCCCAGGGCGTCCACCCGGTCCTGCCAGCTCGCCGCCTCCATCGCCTGCGGGGTGCGCCAGCCGGCGGTGAACAGCTCCCGCGCCGCGGCCACCGCCACGCCGGCCCGGATCCGGGTGCTCAGCAACGTGGTGAGCACCAGCAGTTGGTAGAGCGGTCCGGGCCGGTCCGCGAGCGTGATCCCGGCCTCCTCCGCGTACGTGCGGGACTGCCGGTCCAGCAGGGCCCGCGCCACGTTCCGATCGTCCGGCATTCGGTCCGGTTACCCATCGGGGGCCGGACCAGACGCCGCCGTGGCGGCGGAATGCGCGGGGCGGGGGCGGGTAACCCGAGCGGGCGCGCGGTCGACGGCCGCGCGCTCCCACCGGGAAGGAGAGACCCGTGGTCAAGCCGCAGCAGGAGGAACTGCGCCGGAACGACCTCGGCGCGACCAGCCAGGACAGCCGGAAGTCCGCCATCGGCGGCGGTGGGCGCTCGCGCGGCGGTGGCACGTCGAACGCCGACGCGGGCCGGCCGGTGCCGAAGGGCCAGACGTCGCCGTACGGCCCGGCCGGCGAGCCGGTGGCCGACGACACCAGCGACCGCTGAGCGGCGGGTCACGACGACGGCCGCAGCCTCCGCCAGGTGGCTGCGGCCGTCAACCCGTACGCCAGGTGCGGCACCAGGTCGGAGAGCCAGTCGGTCCGGCGCCAGGTGCGCGGGTCGGTCACACCGAGCAGCGTCATCGAGCCGTCGGAGGCGGCCATCGCCCCGCCGCCGAGCAGCGTCACGCCCACCGGCAGCGGTATCCGCCGACGGGCGGCGAGCAGGCCGAACGCGGCCCCGGCGGCGATGCCGGTGACGTATCCGAGCATCGACCCGAGGCCGGTGCGGCGGTTCGCCGCCTCCTTCTCCGGCCCGAGGTCGACGTGCGCCACGTCAGCCAGGCGTCCGGCGGTCGCCTCCGGGGTGGTGCTGGCGGCGCGGGCCCGCGCCGTCATGTCGAGATAGGTGACCACGTTGAGCGCGGCGCTGCCGACGGCGCCCGCGATGGCGCCGTCGACCATGGCTGCCGCCCTCACTTCGGGTCGCCCGGTTCGCGCTCGCCCTTGGGCCCGTAGGTCCGGTCGCCGCGCGCGACGCCGCGCTGGCCCCGGTCGCCCTGCAGGATCCGGTTGGCCACCTGGTTCGCCTCCTGGTCGGCGGCCCGCCCGGACTGCTCGACGCGATCACGCAGGCGCGCCCGCTGCTTGTCGTAGGCGTTGCTGCCGGGCCGTGGTCCTGGCATCGTTGCCTCCTCCGGTCGTTTCGGCTGTCGGCACCGTCTACCCGCCCGGGGCGCGGGCAACCGTTCAGTCGGCGGCGCGCACCACCGCCACCGGGCAGTCGGCGCGGTGCAGCAGCGCCTGGCTCACCGAGCCGAGCAGCAGCCCGGTCAGCTCGCCGCGGCCCCGCCGGCCGACCACGACCAGTTGGGCGTCGCGCGACGCCGCGGTGAGCGCCGCGACCGGCCGGGCGTGCACCACCTCGCGGGTCACCGGCACGTCCGGCCAGCGTTCCCCGAGCCCGGCCAGCGACTCGGCCAGCACCAGGTCCTCCTCGTCGCGCAGCCGGTCCTCCTCGTGGACCAGGGGTTGCATGTCGCCGGGTCCCGCCGAGGCCGGGTGGGTGTAGGCGTGCACGGCGTGCAGGCGGGCGCCGCGTGACGACGCGGTGCCGGCGGCGAACTCGACCGCCCCGCGGGACGGCGCCGAGCCGTCCACCCCGACCACGACCGGGCCGGCGTCGCGGGCCGCGCCGCGCGCGACCAGCACCGGGCAGTCGGCGTACGAGGCGACCTGCACCGCGACGGAGCCGACCACGAGCGCGGCGAAGCCGCCGAGGCCCCGGTCGCCGAGCACCACAAGCGCGGCGGTGGGGGATTCGCCGAGCAGCACGGCGGACGCCTCCCCGTCGATGATCTCGCCGGTGATCCGCAGCCCGGGGCGTTCCGCGCGGGCGGCGGCGACCGCGTCTGCGACCAGTTGCTCCGCCTGGTTGCGCAAACCGGCCCCGGGTGGCGCCTGGGCGGGCGCGGACACCGGCACGCGCAGCAGCGGCCAGATGAAGGCGTGCACCACCCGCAGCGGGCGGTTGCGCCGGTCGGCCTCGCGGGCGGCCAGGCGCACCGCCCGGGTCGCCGGCTCCGAACCGTCCACCCCCACCACCACGGCCGCGCCGTTCGCCGAGTTCACCCCCGTACCTCCCGTCGCCGGCCGGCCCCCGGCGTCAGTATCGCGGCCGGCCCGGCCGTGCCGGGCTGATACCGCCCGAGTCGACCGCTCGATACGCTGACGGTGAGTGGACGCGCACCGCCCGCATGGCCGACCACCGGTTCGGCGGTCGGCGGACGGCCACCCCCGTCCGGTGTCGGTGGTCCTCCGTATGATGTTTGCCCTGTAGCAATAGTCGTCATCGGAGGATGAGCCCATGCCGGAGGCGTCCGGACCGGTGGCGCGTGCCCTGCGCACCGCGCCACCCGACCAACTGGCGGAGACCGCGGACGCGGTGCTCCGCCAGACGTTCGGCGCCGTGCGGGCGGAGGTGTTCGTCGCCGACTACCGGTCCAGCGGCCTCTGGCCGGTGCTGGACCCGCAGCGCCCCGACGGCGGCCCGCTGCGCTCGCACGGCGGGGCCCAGCGCTGTTTCAGCAGTCAGCAGCCGGTGCTGGACACCGCGGACGACGGGCGCTGTCGGGCCTACCTGCCGCTGTCGGTGTGGGGGGAGCGCCTCGGCGTGCTGATGGTCGAGCTGCCGCGCACCCCGGACGGGGACACCGTCTCGGCCGCGCGGGACGCCGCCGGCGACCTGGCGGTGGCGATCCGCGCGGCCGACCGGGAGACCGACCGCTACCAGCGGGCGCGCCGCCGGGAGCGGCTCAGCATGGCCGCGGAGATGCAGTGGGACCTGCTGCCCGGGCGCAGCGTCCGGCACGGCGACGTGCTGTTGGCCGGGCAGCTCGAACCGGCCTACACCGTCGGCGGGGACCACTTCGACTGGTCCGTCGACGGCGACCGGCTCACCGTCACGGTGCTCAACGGCGCCGGCACCGGGCTGTCCGCGTCGTTGCTCACCGCGGTGACCGTCAACGCCATGCGTAACGCTCGCCGCTCCGGCGGCAGCCTGGTCGAGCAGGCGGAGCTGGCCTCGGACACGATCTTCTATCAGCACCGGGGGGAGCGGCACGTGGCCACGCTGCTGCTGGAGCTGGACGACCGGCGGGGCGTGGTGCGGGCGGTGGACGCCGGGTCTCCGCACGTGTTGCGGCTGCGCGGGGGGCAGGTCACCCGGGTCACGCTGGAGCAGCAGTTGCCGCTGGGCATGTTCGCCGAGACCCGTTACGCGGTGCAGGAGTTCGGTCTGGAGCCGGGGGACCGGCTGTTCGTGGTCAGCGACGGCGTGTACGCGGCGGAGCCCGACGAGCAGGAGCCGTACGGGAATCGGGCGATGGCCCGGGCGATGCGGTCCACTCGGCTGCAGCCGGCGACCGAGGCAGTTGGTACGGTGATGCGCGAACTGCACGCGTACCACGCCGACGCGGATCTCCGCGACGACGCGGTCGTCGTCTGCCTGGACTGGCGCGGTTCCGGTCGGCCGGAGGGCGCCAGTGGGCAGTGACCGGAGCGGCGGAGCGAACACGAGCGGGACGATCGCAGGGGACAGCGGGTGGAGCGACCTCCGAATCTTGCCGCGGCCGTCGAGGCGGCTGCCGAGGCGCTCATCGGTGTGCTCGACTCCGCCACCTCGCGGGACGCCGTCAGTGTCTCGCCCACCCAGTTGCGGGTGCTGTCGCTGATCATGTCGCATCCCGACACCAACGTGAACCGGCTGGCCGAGCTGCTGGACGTGGTGCCCTCGTCGGCCAGCCGACTCTGTGACCGGCTGGAGGCGGTGGGCCTGGTGCGCCGGGTGGCCGACCCGCGCGACCGCCGCGAGGTGCGCCTGCTGCCCACGAACGCGGGGGAGTCGCTGCTGCGCGACCTGCAGGAGCGGCGGCACCGGGCGGTGCAGGCGGTGCTCGACCGGATGCCCAACAGGGTGCAGCACGAGTTGCTGCTGGCGTTGCTCGCGTTCGGGCAGGCGGCCACCACCACCACGGCGGTGCCGCAGGCCGGCTCCGACTCGACCGCCCGCACCGCCTGACGCTTTCCCGGCCGGCCGGTCCCGCGCCGCCGGTCCCACCATTATCCTAGGATGCTTTAGCGGTTGTGACGGCCGCCACCATCACGACACTGAGCAACGACGCAGCGCAGCCGCCGATACCGGCGGAGGAGCCCGATATAGTGGCAGCGCAACTGGCCGGCCCATGATCATTCCGAGATGGGCCGCATCGGGGAGGCGCCGGCACGAGACCGGCCGGCAACGCGCACGTTCCTCCGGCAGCCGCACGAGCGGCTGCCGGACCGTGCTGCGAAGGGGGGGGGGGGGTTGGGGTGTCGCGTGATCCGGCTCCGACGGACGGCGCGCCGATCGCCGCAGATCGCGTCCTGACCCTGCCCAACCTGATCAGCTTCGTCCGGCTGCTGGGGGTGCCGCTCTTCCTCTGGCTCTTCCTCGTGGTCCGGGCCGATGCGGTCGCGGTCGCGGTGCTGGCCGTGGGCGGCACCAGCGACTGGGTGGACGGCTGGGTCGCCCGTCGGATGCGGCAGGTGAGCCGGCTGGGTGAGCTGCTCGACCCGTTCGCCGACCGGCTCTACATCCTGGCGACCCTGCTCGCGTTCACCGCACGCGAGGTGGTGCCCTGGCAGTTCACCGCCGCACTGCTGGCCCGTGAGCTGCTGCTGCTCGGTTCGCTGGGGGTGCTGCGCCGCTACGGCTACGGCCCGCCGCCGGTGCACTACGTGGGCAAGACCGCGACGTTCCTGCTGCTGGCGGCGTTCCCGATCCTGCTGCTGGCCGACTCCGTGCCGGGCCTGGCCACCGCAGCCGGCGCGATCGGGTGGGGGCTGGCCTGGTGGGGCCTGGTGCTCTACTGGGTCGCCGGCGCAATGTACGTGGTGCAGGCCCGCCGACTGGTGCGGGAGATGCGCACGCGGCGCGCGGGAGCGGCGGCGTGACGGCGCCGCCGCCCGGGGGCGGGGAGCGCGACCCGTCGGCGCGGGTGTACGCGCCGGACTTCCTGACCGAGCTGTTCCGCAATCCGTTGGATCCGGGTTACGCCGACGCGGCGGCGCGGCGGGCGGTGGGCCCGGTGTCGCGGGTGCGGCAGGTGCTGGGCCGGCCGGTGAGCCTGGTGGTGCTGGCGGTGATCGGGTTCCTGTTCGCGGTGGCCTACCGGGAGACGATGGCCGAGGAGCCGAGCCGGGCGACGGCGCGGGCCGGTCTGATCGCCGGGATCAAGCAGCGGGAGGCGGAGACCGACCGGTTGACCGTGCGGGCGGAGCAGTTGCGCGAGGAGGTCGGCCGGCAGCGGGACGCGGCGTTGAGCGGCTCGCAGGCGTCGCGGCTGCGCAACCTGGAGGCGGGCACGGGGCTGGGCCGGGTGCGGGGGGACGGCGTGGTGGTGCGGTTGGCCGACGCGCCGCAGGACAAGGACGCGGTGACGGGCGAGGAGGCGTACCTGTCCAAGGTGTTGTATTCCGACCTGCAGAAGGTGGCGAACGGTCTGTGGGCGGCGGGCGCGGAGGCGGTGTCGATCAACGGGCAGCGGTTGACGGCGACGTCGACGATCCGGCAGGCCGGTGAGGCGATCCTGGTGGACTACCGGCCGGTGACGAGCCCCTACGAGGTGCGGGCGATCGGGCCGGGGTCGATGCGGGACACGTTCGACGACGGCCGGGCGGCGGCGCTGATGCGGGAGGTGGCCCGGACGACGGGGTTGTCGTTCGGGGTGAAGGAGGTCGACGACCTCACCCTCCCGGCCGCTCCTGAGCCGCGGCTACGCTACGCCGAGCCTTCCGTGAGCCCGAGCCCGAGCCCGCGGCCGTCGGGCTCGGGTGTCGGCGGTTCGCGCAGCCCTGGGCCGTCCGGCTCGGGTGTTTCTTCCAGTCCCTCCGGAGGTGTTCGATGATCGCGGTGCTGGCGTTGCTCGCCGGTGTGGTGCTGGGGGTGTATCTGGATCCCACGGTGCCGGGTGCGTTGCAGCCGTATCTGCCGATCGCGGTGGTGGCCGCCTTGGACGCGGTGTTCGGCGGGGTGCGGGCGAAGCTGGACCGGATCTTCGACGACAAGCAGTTCGTGGTGTCGTTCATCTCGAACGTGCTGGTGGCGGGCCTGATCGTCTATCTGGGTGACCAGTTGGGCGTGGGTGGCCAGTTGTCGACCGGTGTGGTGGTCGTGCTCGGGGTGCGCATCTTCGGGAATGTGGCGGCGATCCGCCGGCACCTGTTCCGGGCGTAGGTTGGTGGCGATGAGCGAGGAGCACAGCGAGACGGGGACGGGTTGGCCGCAGCCGGCGGGGCCGGGGCGGCCGGCGGGTGAGCCGGATCCGCGTCCGGACGCGCCGGATCCGGACGAGTTGAGCCCGTTGGCCCCGGTCGAGCCTGCGGAGCCGGTCGAGCCTGCGGAGCCCGTCGAGCCCGCGGAGCGGCAGGGCGAACCGGCGCCGGAGTCGGCGGCGGGGCCTGAGCCTGCGCCCCGGCCGGTGTTGCGGCGGCTGACGTCGGCGGGTGCGATGATCGCGGTGCTGCTGGCGTTGTTGGGCTTCACGCTCGTGGTGCAGTTCAAGACGACGTCGACGGATCCGACGCTCGCGGCGACGCGGGAGGAGGATCTGGTGCGGATCTCGTCGGATCTGGATTCGCGGGAGCGGCGGCTGCGGCAGGAGATCGAGGCGTTGGAGGAGAGCCAGCGTCAGTTGCGTTCGGGCGCGCAGGGTCGGCAGGCGGCGTTGGACGAGGCGACGCGCCGGGCGGACGAGCTGGGGATCCTGGCGGGGACGCTGCCGGCGGTGGGGCCGGGGCTGCAGGTGCGGTTCTCGGGTCCGGAGAAGGCGATGTCGTCGACGCGGATCCTGGACGCGGTGCAGGAGTTGCGGGGCGCGGGCGCGGAGGCGATGCAGATCCAGGGCGCGGACGGCACCGCGGTGCGGGTCATCGCGTCGACGTATTTCGTGGACGGGTCCGATGGTGCTCTGGTCGTGGACGGGCGTCGGTTGGTGGGTCCGTACACGATCCTGGTGATCGGTGATCCGGCGACGATGCGTACGGCCTTGAACATTCCGGGCGGGGTGGTCTCAACGGTGCGGGACAACGGCGGTAACGTGACCACCGAGGATCGTGAGGTTGTGGAGGTTTCGCAGCTGCACGCGCCGATCAGGCTGGACCACGCCCGGCCGGTTTCCTGACCGGTCGCGGCCCGCGCCGGTTTCTCCCGGTGCACCGATGACGAAGGACGCAGTTGGTGATTCCTGAGGATCTGCGGTATACCGCCGAGCACGAGTGGGTGGTCGGTGGTGACGGTGGTGTCGTCCGCGTCGGTATCACGCACTTCGCGCAGGACGCCCTGGGTGACATCGTGTTCGTGCAACTGCCGGACTCCGGTGCGGTGGTGGCGGCGGGCGAGTCGCTGGGGGAGATCGAGTCGACGAAGAGCGTGTCGGAGATCTACGCGCCGTTGAGTGGCACGGTGTCGGCGCGCAACGAGGCGTTGTCCGACACGCCGGAGGTGATCAACACGGACCCGTACGGCGCGGGTTGGTTGGTGGAGATCACTCCGGATGATCCGGCGGCGGTCGAGGGTCTGCTGACCGCTGGTGCGTACCGCGAACTCACCGAGAGCTGAGTTTGTGTCGTTCCGGGCGGCGGTTGTGGTTCCGCGCGTCCGGTTGCCCTGCATTTCGGCGCTGGCTAGGCTCGCCCAGTCGACCGAGAACCAATAGTTTGAGCGTTGCGGAATGCGCCTTCCCGGGCACGGGGAGCCAGCCGCCGGGCGTGGGTTTGCCCGGCGGCCAGACCCGCCATTCCCCGACGCCGACCGAACAGATCCGTGAGGTGGTCCCATGACGCGCCCAGACGACGAGTTCCCCCCGCTCGACGTCACTTCGACGCTCAATCTCGGTTCGCTCGACGAAGTGCTGGAGGGGCCGGACACCGACGTGGTGCCGAGCCGCATGTCCGGTTCGTTGCCGCCGGGAATGGCGTTGCTGGTGGTTCGCCGGGGCCCGAACGCGGGTGCCCGGTTCCTGTTGGACCACGATGTGACGACGAGTGGGCGGCATCCGGACAGTGACATCTTCCTCGACGACGTGACGGTGTCGCGGCGGCACGCGGAGTTCCACCGTGACGGTGGCACGTTCACGGTGCGGGACGTGGGCAGCCTGAACGGCACGTACGTGAACCGGGAGCGGGTCGAGGCGGCGACGTTGAGCAACGGTGACGAGGTGCAGATCGGCAAGTTCCGGGTGGTGTTCATCGCCGGTCCGCGCCCGGAGGAGGAGGCCGGCCGGGGGTGAACGAGCCTGCGGCTTCGACGCCGTCCGATGCGGCGCGTGCGCCTGGGCTGATGAGTATCGGCGAGGTGTTGGCGCAGTTGCGGGCGGAGTTTCCGGACGTGACGATCTCGAAGTTGCGGTTCCTGGAGGCCGAGGGCCTGGTGGAGCCGCAGCGGACGCCGGCGGGTTACCGGAAGTACGGCTTCGACGATGTGGCGCGGCTGCGGTTCGTGCTGACCGCGCAGCGGGATCGGTATCTGCCGTTGCGGGTGATCCGGGAGCAGTTGGCGCAGTGGGATTCGTCGGGTGCGCCGTCGGGGCGGTCGCGGCCGAATCTGGTGGCGGTCGGTCCGGATGGTGAGGTGCCGGGTCGGGGTTCGGCGGAGCCGGTCGAGTCGTCCGAGGTGCGGTTGGGCCGGTCGGAGTTGCTGTCGCGCAGCGGGGTCGACGAGTCGACGTTCGTCGAGTTGGAGCGCCTCGGTGTGCTGGTGTCGGATCCGCCGGGGTGGTACGACGCGGATGCGTTGATCATCGCGAGTGCGGTGGCGGGGTTGGCGGCGTACGGGTTCCAGCCGCGGCATCTGCGGGCGTACCGGTCGGCGGCGGATCGGGAGGTCGGTCTGTTCGCGCAGTTGGTGGCGCCGTTGGCGCGGCAGAGTGATCCGGCGGCGCGGGCGCGGGCTGCGGAGACGGCGCGGGAGCTGATGGCGTTGTCGCAGCAGTTGCACGCGGCGTTGGTGCGGGTGGGGCTGCGGTCGACGTTGGGTCGGTGAGGGTGGTGGCGTGGGGCCGGGTGCCGTGGGCGCCCGGCCCTTCGTCGTGGGTGGGCGCGCGACGTTCGTCGGTCTTGGGCGTGTCGTAGGCTTGCCGGGGTAAGCCCGTCTGTCGAGGCGTGGTGCACGTAGCGCGTGGGACTTCCGTGTCCTGGGTCCGTGTACCGTGCAGGGAAGGGCGCGGTGCGAAGGTGACGACGACACGGAGGCGGCGGTGCGCGAGCTGAGCGTGGTCGGAGTTCGGGTGGAGTTGCCCAGCAACCAGCCGATCGTCCTGCTGCGGGAGGTCGAGGGGGACCGCTATCTGCCGATCTGGATCGGCGCGGTCGAGGCGACGGCCATCGCTTACGAGCAGCAGGGGGTCAAGCCGGCTCGGCCGTTGACGCATGATCTTCTGCGGGATGTGTTGGCGGCGGTGCAGGCGCCGTTGCGGGCGGTGGAGATCACCGAGTTGAAGGAGAACGTCTTCTACGCGGATCTGCTGCTGGGTGACGGGGTGCGGGTGTCGGCGCGGCCGAGTGACTCGATCGCGTTGGCGTTGCGGGTGGGTGCGCCGATTCGTTGTGCGGAGCAGGTGCTCAGCGAGGCGGGGATCGTGATCCCCGACGAGCAGGAGGACGAGGTGGAGAAGTTCCGGGAGTTCCTGGATCAGGTGCGTCCGGAGGACTTCGCGGGTTGAGCGGTGGCCGGCCGGTGAGGTCGGGGTGCGCGGCGGCGGTGGTCACGGTGGTGGCGGCTGACCGCCGTGTGTGCTGTGGGTGGGGCGGCGTGTCGGGTGTCTCCTGCCGGTGTTGTCGGCGTGTCGGCGTTAGGGTTGCCGTTCGAGGGGTGCGCGTACGGGGACGTGGACGTGGCGCCGCACGGGCGGGGAGGTTGGTCCGGATGCATGAGCCGCGAGATCCTGGCGCCGACGGTGAGGTGGGCTACCGCGGGGTGACGGCGTGTTCGGCGGTGGGCATCAGTTACCGGCAGTTGGACTACTGGGCGCGGACGTCGCTGGTGGTGCCGAGTGTGCGCGACGCGTCCGGGTCGGGTACGTCCCGGTTGTATTCGTTTCGCGACCTGGTGGTGTTGAAGGTCGTGAAGCGGTTGTTGGACGCCGGGGTGTCGTTGCAGAACATCCGTAAGGCGATCGAGGCGTTGCGGTCGCGTGGGGTGGATGATCTGGCGGGCATCACGTTGATCTCCGACGGGACGACGGTGTACGAGTGCCGGTCGCCGGAGGAGGTGGTCGACCTGTTGCAGGGCGGCCAGGGGGTTTTCGGCATCGCGATCGGTGGTGCGTTCAAGGAGATCCAGGGTTCGTTGTCGACCTTGCCGGCGGAGCCGGTGGGTGGGTCGGAGCAGGACGCCCCGGCGGCGGAGCCGGAGGTGGAGTCGGTGGGGGACGAGTTGGCGGCGCGGCGGGCGCGGCGTCGGGCCGGCTGATCGATCGGCGTCTCGTGCACGGGATCGCGTCGTGACCTTCGGGTCCGGCGCGATTCGTCGTTTCGGTTACGGGCTGTGAGCGTGGGCGGGGTGTCGGTGGCCGGGGCGGGGTTCGCGTCGGCGGTGGCGGGTGTGCGCAGGTGGCGGACAGTGGCCGCGGAGTGTCCGAAAGAGACGGTGGGTGGCCCGCCGGGGCGCGTTTCGGTGTCGTTTCGCCCGGATCGGCGCAGTTACTTCACTGTCCGTGGTCGACAGTTGTCGGGACGGCGACAGGGTCGGCGTGAACCGTGACGACGGGCGCGCTATGGTCCCTCTCGGTCGTCGGCGCGTCGACGTCACGGTGGGTGACGCCGGGGCGGCTGGCGATCCCCCTGTCGCGGCGCTGCCGCGGGCCCCTGGTGGAAGGACCGAGCATGACGGTGACGAACGAGACCACCCCGATCTCCCACTACGAGCGCATCGGCGGCGCGGCGGCGGTGCGCGCCGCGGTGGAGCTGTTCTACGGCAAGGTGCTGGCCGACGGTGACCTGGCCGGCTACTTCGCCGGTGTGGACATGGCCGAGCAGCGGCGGCACATGGCGTTGATGCTCGCGGTGGTGTTGGGTGGGCCGAACGAGTACGCGGGTCGGGGGCTGGCCGAGGCGCATCAGCCGTCGGACGTCGCGGGGGCGCACTACGCGAGGGTCGGTGAGCATCTGACGGCGACGTTTGTGGAGTTGGGTGCGCCGGCGGAGGTGATCGCCGACGTGCAGGTGGTGCTCGGGCAGGTGCGGGAGCAGGTCGTGTCGGCGGGGGACGCCTGAGCGTGGACGCGGCTCGGCTCAAGCAGAGCTGGGCGCTGGTCGCCGGGCACGGCGACCAGGTGCCGCTCTACTTCTATTCGACGTTGTTCCTGACGCATCCGCAGACCCGGCAGATGTTCGGCACGGACATGGCCGGGCAGCGGGACGGTCTGGTGTCGGCGCTGGGGCACATCGTGTCGCACGTGGACCAGGTGGACCGGTTGGTCGGGTTCCTGCAGCGGCTCGGCGCCGACCACCGCAAGTTCGCGGTGCGCGCCGAGCACTACCCGGCGGTGGGTGAGGCGCTGTTGGCCACGGTGCGGCACTTCAGCGGCGCGGCGTGGACCGACGAGTTGGCCGCGGACTGGGCGGGCGCGTACGGGGTCGTCGCGCAGGTGATGACGGACGCCGCGCGGGCGGCGGAGGCGCATTCCCCGCCGTGGTGGGTGGCGGAGATCCTGGCGCACGAGCGGCGCACGTTCGACGTGGCGGTGTTGACGGTGCGGCCGCAGTATCTGTTGCCGTTCGTGGCGGGGCAGTCGATCGGGGTGTCGCATCCGGCGGTGCGGGCGTGGCGGTACTACTCGCCGGCGAACGCGCCGCGCCCGGACGGCACGGTGGAGCTGCACGTGCGGGCGGCGCCGGGTGGCGCGGTGTCGTCGCGGTTGGTGTACGGGTGCGCGGCGGGGGATCAGGTCCACCTGGCGGCGCCGGTGGGGGACGCGTTGACGTTGCGGCCGGCCGGGTCGTCGGATGTGTTGCTGCTGGCCGGCGGGACCGGCTGGGCGCCGGTGAAGGCGTTGGTGGAGCAGGTCGCGGCGGA
Organism: Micromonospora sp. NPDC050980; assembly: GCF_040653835.1. NCBI lineage: Bacteria > Bacillati > Actinomycetota > Actinomycetes > Micromonosporales > Micromonosporaceae > Micromonospora > Micromonospora sp. NPDC050980. Next base: position 31,476 of record NZ_JBFAGS010000018.1, read on the forward strand.
GGGTTCGGGGCGGCGGGTGGACCTGTATGTGGGGGCCCGCTCGCGTACGGAGTTCTATGACAGCGAGGCGATCGACAAGGCGGCCGCGGCGCACCCGTGGTTGCGGGTGTCGTATGTGGCCGAGTCGGATCCGCTGCGCCCGGGTGAAATGGTGCGGGTCGTCGACCGGGCGTTGTCCGACGGGGACTGGGGGTCGCGGCACGTCTACGTGTGCGGGTCCGACGAGATGGTGAGCCAGTCGGTGGCGGCGTTGACGGGCGCCGGTTACCAGCCGGGCCAGGTGCATCACGAGGGCTTCGGCGAGCACTGGTACGGGTCGACGTGGCGTGCGGTGACCAACCCTGACCAGTCCGGAGTGACCCGATGAGCGTGAATCCGATCAGCGGTTACGACGCGCAGCAGGTGTCGGGGCCGGTGCAGGTGCGGCTGACCTCGGACCGGGTGCGGCGGTGGCAGTTCGTCTCGGCGGCGTTCACCCGCCGCGGCTACGAGCAGGCCGACGTGGACCGGTTCCGGATGCAGGTGGCCGACGAGTTGGATCTGCTGGCCGTGCAGGTGGCGCACCTGCGGGCGGAGAACGAGCGGCTCACCGACCGGCTGGAGTTGCACCGGCACGGGGTGATTCCGAGCGCCGACAACCCGGCGACGCCGGCGGCGAAGGAGGTCAACCTGTTGTCGGCGGCGCAGCGGGAGGCTGAGCAGATCATCGCGCAGGCCCACGACTACGCCCGGCGGGTCGCCGAGTACGCCCGCACGCAGTACGAGAGTTATCTGCGGGCGGCGGCGGAGGAGGCGCGGCAGGAGGCCGAGCGGGCGGTGGTGGAGTATCGCAGCGCGGCCGGTCAGAACGCCGACGACGCGGTGGCCACCCGGGAGGCGTTGCGGATCTTCGGGGAGATGATGATGTCGCACATGCGGGCGGCGGCGCGGCATCTCGACGACGGCAGCGAGCAGTTGGCGCGCACGATGGAGCGGATCGCCCGGGAGGTGCCGCCGGCCGGTGGTGACGCGCCGCCGGCGTTGCCGCGGCACCAGCGTTGAGCGGTAAGCGACGGCCGGGGCCACGGTGGGGTGGGGGGTGCGGGGGTGGGCGAGGCAGCATAGGTGGGTGAGCGGAGATGCGTTCGAGGCGTTGACGTCGTTGGTGGCCGGTGGGGGTGTGGTGGTCCTCAGCGGCGCGGGGCTGTCCACCGAGTCGGGCATCCCGGACTATCGGGGGCCCTCCGGCGCGGCCCGCCGGCACACCCCGATGACGTTGCAGGCGTTCACCCGGGACGCGGACGCGCGGCGGCGCTACTGGGCGCGCAGCCACGTGGGGTGGCGCACCATCGCCCGGGCCGTGCCCAACGACGGGCATCGGGCGGTGGCCCGGCTGCAGCGCGCCGGGCTGCTCGCCGGGATCATCACCCAGAACGTCGACGGGTTGCACACCGCCGCCGGCGCCACCGGGGTGATCGAGTTGCACGGGCGGCTCGACGAGGTGACCTGCCTGGACTGCGGCAACGGCACCGGCCGTGAGGAGCTGCACCGGCGGTTGAGCGAGGCCAACCCGGGGTTCGACGCGGTCGCGGCGCACGTCAACCCCGACGGCGACGTCGACCTGCCCGACGAGGCGGTGACCGGGTTCCGCACCGTCGACTGCGCGGTGTGCGGCACGGGGATGCTGAAACCGGACGTGGTGTTCTTCGGCGAGACGGTGCCGGCGGCCCGGGTGGCGGACTGTTTCGCCCTGGTCGAGCGGGCGCGGGCGTTGCTGGTGCTCGGTTCGTCGTTGACGGTGATGTCGGGTCGGCGGTTCGTGCTGCGCGCGGCGAAGCGCGGCATCGCGGTGGGCATCGTCAACCAGGGGGCCACGCGCGGCGACGGCTACGCCACGCTGCGCCTCGACGCGCCGCTGGGCGCCACGCTGACCGCCGTGGCGGCGCGGCTCGCCGCGCCGGCGCCGGTGTGACCGCCCCCACGACCCGCCGACGTGATCACCCCGGGAGATGAGCCGGAAACACGCCCGCTGGTAGCGTGGGAGGCGCCGGTACCACCCACGTGGGAGAGACCGTCGCACCGACGGCGCCGAAGGGGCAGATTCTCCCCGGAACCTCTCAGGCAAAAGGACCACGTGGGCAGGCGCTGTGGAGCGCGTCAGCGCGACTCAGGGGGAGGCCGACCCGTCGACCTCGCCCCCGCAAGGAGCGCCGCGCATGACCGCAGAGCAGTTCGCCGACCGGCACATCGGCCCCGGCCCGGACGACGAACGCCGGATGTTGCAGGCCGTCGGCTACGGCTGCGTCGACGAGCTGATGGACGCGGCGATCCCCGAGGTGATCCGCTGGCACGGCACCCTGGACCTGCCCGCGCCCGCCTCGGAGCGGGAGGCCCTGGCCGAGCTGCGTGTCCTGGCCGCCGGGAACACCGTCGCCGTGTCGATGATCGGCCTGGGTTACCACGGCACGCACACCCCGGCGGTGATCCGCCGCAACGTGCTGGAGAATCCCGCCTGGTACACCGCCTACACGCCCTACCAGCCGGAGATCAGCCAGGGCCGGTTGGAGGCGCTGCTGAACTTCCAGACCATGGTCACCGACCTGACCGGGCTGGGCACCGCGAACGCGTCGATGCTCGACGAGGCCACCGCCGCGGCCGAGGCGATGACCCTCGCCCGCCGCGCGTCCAAGAGCAACAGCCCGGTGTACGTGGTGGACGCCGACGCGCTGCCGCAGACCATCGCGGTGATCACCGGGCGGGCCGAGCCGCTGGGCATCGAGGTGCGGGTGCTCGACCTGGACGTCGAGGAGTTGCCGGCGGGATTTTTCGGCCTGCACCTGCAGTTTCCGGGCGCGTCCGGCGCGGTGCGTGAGCACCGCGCGTTGGTCGAGGCGGCACACGCCGTCGGTGCGCTGGTGACCGTGGCGGCGGACCTGCTGGCGTTGACGCTGCTGCGCCCGCCGGGGGAGATCGGCGTCGACATCGCCGTCGGCACCACCCAACGCTTCGGGGTGCCGATGGGTTTCGGCGGGCCGCACGCCGGCTACCTGGCGGTGCGCGCCGGCCTGGAGCGGATGCTGCCGGGCCGCCTGGTCGGGGTGTCGCGCGACGCCGACGGCAACCGGGCCTACCGGCTGGCGTTGCAGACCCGCGAGCAGCACATCCGGCGGGAGAAGGCGACCAGCAACATCTGCACCGCGCAGGTGCTCCTCGCGGTGATGGCCGGCATGTACGCCGTCTACCACGGCCCGGACGGGTTGCGGGCGATCGCCCGGCGTACCCATGCCGCGGCGGCGCGGCTCGCGGCCGGGCTGCGCGCCGGCGGTGTCGAGGTGGCCGACGTGGCGTTCTTCGACACCGTCACCGCGATCGTGCCCGGCCGGGCCGCGGACGTGGTGGCCGCCGCGGCCGAGCGCAACGTCAACCTGCGGCTGGTCGACGCCGACCGGGTCGGCGTGTCCTGCGACGAGACCACCACCGCCGGGCACCTCGCGGCGGTGTGGGCGGCGTTCGGCGTCGACGGGTTCGACGGTGACGTCGACGCGGCGCTGCCCGGCGCGCTGGCGCGCACCTCGGACTTCCTCACCCACCCGGTGTTCGGCAGCCACCATTCGGAGACGGCGATGCTGCGCTACCTGCGCCGGCTGGCCGACTTCGACTACGCGCTGGACCGGGGCATGATCCCGTTGGGGTCGTGCACGATGAAGCTCAACGCCACCGCCGAGATGGAACCGGTCACCTGGCCGGAGTTCGCGCATCTGCACCCGTTCGCGCCCGCGGCGCAGACCGCCGGCTACCGGGAGCTGATCGGGCAGGTGGAGGGCTGGCTGGCGGAGGTGACCGGCTACGACGCGGTCAGTGTGCAGCCCAACGCCGGGTCGCAGGGGGAACTGGCCGGGCTGCTGGCGATCCGCGCCTACCACCGCGACCGCGGCGAGGGTCACCGCGACGTGTGCCTGATCCCGTCGTCGGCGCACGGCACCAACGCCGCGTCGGCGGTGATGGCCGGGATGCGGGTGGTCGTGGTCGGCTGCGACGCCGACGGCAACGTCGACCTGGTCGACCTCGACACGAAGATCGACAAGCATCGGGACGCCCTCGCGGCGATCATGGTGACGTACCCGTCGACGCACGGGGTGTACGAGACGGGCATCGCGCAGTTGTGCGCGAAGGTCCACGACGCCGGCGGTCAGGTGTACGTCGACGGGGCGAACCTCAACGCCCTGGTCGGGTTCGCCAAGCCGGGGCGCTTCGGCGCGGACGTGTCGCACCTGAACCTGCACAAGACGTTCTGCATCCCGCACGGCGGTGGCGGTCCGGGCGTCGGCCCGGTGGCGGTGCGGGCGCACCTGGCGCCGTTCCTGCCCGGCGACCCGGCCGGTGGGCACGTCGACGGGCGGCCGGCGATCTCGGCGGCCCGCTACGGGTCGGCGGGGATCCTGCCGATCCCGTGGGCGTATCTGCGGATGATGGGCGCGTCCGGGTTGGCCCGGGCGACCGGGGTGGCGGTGCTGGCGGCGAACTACGTGGCGGTGCGGCTGCGCCAGCACTTCCCGGTGCTGTACGCCGGCAACAAGGGCCTGGTGGCGCACGAGTGCATTCTGGACCTGCGGCCGTTGACGAAGGCCAGCGGGGTCAGCGTCGACGACGTGGCGAAGCGGCTGATCGACTACGGGTTCCACGCCCCGACGATGTCGTTTCCGGTGGCCGGCACGCTGATGGTGGAGCCGACCGAGAGTGAGGACCTGGCCGAGCTGGACCGGTTCTGCGACGCGATGATCGCGATCCGCGCCGAGATCGACGAGGTGGCGGCGGGTCGGTGGCCGGCGGGGGACAACCCCCTGTCGAACGCGCCGCACACCGCGGCGATGGTGTCCGCCGACGAATGGCCGCACCCGTACCCGCGGTCGGTGGGCGCCTATCCGGGCGGGGTGGACCGGGCGGGGAAGTACTGGCCGCCGGTGCGGCGGGTCGACGGCGCGTACGGCGACCGGAACCTGATCTGTTCGTGTCCCGCGCCGGAGGCGTTCGAGGACTGAGGGCGCTCACGCCGGGGCGGTGGGTGTGTCGCCGCCCCGGCCGGCGCGCCGACGGTGACCGTCGGCGCGTACGCTCACTGACGCTGGGTGATCGCTCAGGCGACGAGTGCGTGGCGGGCCGGTCCCCGGTGCGGGGCGATGGTCCGCCCGTCGGGGAGCAGCTCACCGGTGTCCTCGAAGACGATGACGCCGTTGCAGAGCAGGCTCCAGCCCTGCTCAGGGAAGCAGGCGAGGACGCGGGCGGCTTCGCGGTCGGTCGCGTCGGCGGAGGGGCAGGTGGGTTGGTGCTGACACATCGGGTTCTCCGGACTGTGGGGGCACTGTGTCATGGTTCACATGACCAGTGACGCACAGTACCAAGCGAAACTGCGCGCCATCGAGCAAGGTCGGGGCTTGTTCACCCAGAATCGGCTGAACGGATGAGCTGGTTCCGCCCAGACGTCGTGGAAGCGCTCCCACAGGTGCCGGTCGATGTGCCGGGCGCACCGCGATCCTGCCGCACCCGCCTGGTCGAGATTGCCCGGCTGCAGTGGCGTGTGCACGACGGCGGCGACCCCGCCGACCTGGCGCACAACTTCCTCGCCGCGCACGGCGTACCCGTCGACGACCTGACCCGACCCGGCCGGCACACCCCCGACGGGGTGTGCGGGGCGGCGCTGTTCCTGTCCGCCGCCGCCGGCGCGCACACCATCGGCGCGCCCACCGGCGCGCCGACCCCGGCGCCCGCGCTGCCCGACCTGGTCGTGGCCGTCTACCGACACGCCGACCCGCCACCGCCACCGCCGGCCACCACCGGCGGCTGGCGGCTGGGACAGTGGCACGACAGCTGGACGCCCGCCGCGCACGCCGACGCCGTGCGGTCGGTGCGCGCCGCCATCGCCCGCGGCGACGTCTACCAGGTCAACCTCGTCGGACACGCCGCCGCCGCCTACACCGGCGACCCCCGCCCGGCGCTGGCCCGCCTCGCCGCGCTGCCCGGCGCCCGCTACGGCGGCACCCTGAGCGGACCCGGCTGGACCCTGGGCTGCGCCTCCCCGGAGACGCTGATCGCCCTCGAGGACGGCCGGCTGGTCACCCGACCGATCAAGGGCACCCGCCCGGCCACCACCGCCGGACGCCGCGAGCTGCTCACCTCCACCAAGGAACGCGCCGAACACGTGATGATCGTCGACCTGGAACGCAACGACCTCGCCCGGGTCGCCCGCACCGGCTCCGTGCGCGTCGACGAGCTGTTCGCCGTACGCCGCTGGTGCGACCTGTGGCAGGCCGAGTCGACGGTGTCGGCGGCGCCCGCCGACGGCCTCGGCCTGGCCGACCTGCTGCGCGCGGTCTGCCCCGGCGGGTCGGTGACCGGCGCGCCCAAGCACGCCGCCCTGACCCAGGTCGCCGCGCTGGAGCCGGTCGGCCGCGGCGCCGGCATGGGGGCGCTGGGCTGGATCGCCGCCGACCGGATCGACCTGGGGTTGACCATCCGCACCGCAGCGGCCGACACCGACCGGCTGCACCTGTGGGCCGGCGGCGGCATCACCTGGGGCAGCGACCCCGCCGCCGAGGTCGCCGAGGCCGCCGCCAAGGCCGCCCCGGTGCGGGCGCTGCTCGCCGCCGGCTGACCGGCGGCGGGCCCGGACGTCGGCGACCGGCGGCGCCGGGCCGCTGGGCCGCCGGGCCGTGCACCGCGCCGCTCAGAACTGCTCGGGCAGCGGCAGCGGCGCCACGACGGCAACGCCGGCGCCCGGCGCGCAGTGCCGCGGCGGCGGCCGGTCGACCGACGGCGACCGGGAGTGCAGCCGCCCGACACCGGGCGGCCCGGCGCGGCGGGTCACCTCGCAGGTGACCAGGTGCAGCGGCGCCGGCGGCGCGACGAACCGGCCGGCGCCCCAGCGCACCCAGATCGCCACCCGGCCGGCCGCCACCTCGGCCGCCAGCTTCTCCCAGGTGCGCCGCCGGTCGGTGTGGTCGACCTCGACCACCACCGGCGGGCCGTCCGGCCGGGCGCACGCCACATCGAGCACGGAGTGCCGGTCCGCCATCGGCGGCGGCAGCGGCAGCACGCTGGGCGCCCGGCGGTAGACCCGCCAACCCCGCTCCCGCGCCCAGGCGGCCACGGCGTCGACGATCAGCGCGGTCACCCGATCGGTGCTCAGGTCGGTGAAGGTCAGGCCGCCGAGCCGGCGGCCCAGCGCCGCCGCCAGCAGTGCACCGTCCCGCTCGCCGTCCATCGGTTGCCAGGCTATCGGCCACCCGGGTCGCCGACGGGGTGCTGCGCCCACAACCACGCTGGTCGAACAGCACCACCCGGTAGGCGCGCGGGTCGAACAGCCGCCGCCACGACGCGCCGGCGCCGGAGCCGCCGTGCACCACCAACGCCGGCCGGCCGTCGGGATTGCCGCAGGTCTCCCCATAGACGCGCTGGCCGTCACCGACCTCCAGGTGCCCCCCACGCGTACGGCTCGACCGGTGGATACATGGGCCCGGTCCTCCCGCCACAGCCGGATACGACAGCGCCGTCAGACTAGGCGCCACCGCCGACACCACCGGCTCCCACCCGTGGGTGGGCACCCCACGACGGTAAGCAACGGATAGGCTTGCGGGCATGACGATGCGCCCGATCCGGATCATCGGCGACCCCGTCCTGCGCACCCCCAGCGACCCGGTCACCACCTTCGACGCCGAACTGCGCACCCTCGTGCAGGACCTGATGGACACCCTGCTCGGCGCACCCGGACGCGCCGGCGTCGCCGCACCCCAGATCGGCGTCAACACCCAGGTGTTCGTCTACGACGCCGACGGGCGCCGCGGCCACCTCGTCAATCCCACCCTGGAACTGTCCGACGAACCCCAGGACGACGACGAGGGCTGCCTGTCCATCCCCGGGCTCTACTTCCCGACCCCCCGCGCCCTGCACGCCACCGCCCACGGCTACGACCAGCACGGCGAACCACTCACCATCACCGGCAGCGGCTTCCTCGCCCGCGCCCTGCAACACGAAACCGACCACCTGCACGGCCGGCTCTACGTCGACACCCTGCGCGGCGACACCCGCCGCCGTGCCCTGCGCGAGATCCGCGCCGGACGCTTCGACTCACCCAGCCGCAGCCGCTGACGACACCCGCCGCGTCAACGCGCACTCGGTGAACCCGGCCACCCGGGTGAACCCCAACCGCGCGTACAACCGCACCGCCGCCGCGTTGTCCGCCCGCACATTGAGCGTCACGTGATCCACCGACGCCCGCAACCGACCGCACAACGCCGCCACCGCGCCCGCGGCCAACCCCCGCCCCCGCGCCTGCGGATGCGTCGTCACGTTACCCACCGCCGCCACCCGCCACCGCGGCGAGAACACGTGCACCCCCGCCACCGCCACCAACCGACCCCGCTCCCACACCCCCACGTACTGGCCGGTCTCCAACATCCGCGGATCGAACCAGTTCCCCGGATACGCCACCGCGTACAACTCGCGCACCTGCGCCAGATCCGCCGCACCCAACGGCTCACCCCGCGGCGCCACCGCCGCCAACCGGCCCGGATCCGTCAACGCCATCCGGTCGTGCGGCGCCGACTCCGACACCACATACCAGCGGGCCACCGTCTCCTCCAGACCGGGGGACAGGTGCGCCCACATCCGGGCCGGCAACACCGGCGCCGCCCGCGCCAGCAACCCCGACAACGCCGCCACCCGCGCCGGCGCCGCGAACGCCAACAACGTCGGCAACTCCACCCCGTGATACAGCAACACCACCTCGTCGCCCGCGCGGAACCACGACGTGAACGGCCAGAAGAAATCGTCCAGATCACCCAACTGGTAGGCGTGCAACACCGGATCCCGACCCAACAGAGCGGCCAACACCGCCCGGTCGTGCTCCGCCCGCACCCCCATCTCAACCCACCACCCACTGGTCGTAGCCCAACCGCGCCACCAACGCCACCACCACCAGCAACAACACCGCCCGCACGAACCCGGTGCCCCGGCGCAACGCCATCCGCGCGCCCACCGACGCCCCCGCCACATTGCACACCGCCATCGCCGCCCCCAACCACCACCACACGTGCCCACCCACCCCGAACACCACCAACGCACCAAGATTCGTCCCCGCGTTCACCACCTTCGCCATCGCCGACGAGTGCACGAAATCCGCACCCACCAACGCGGTGAACGCCACCACCAGGAACGTCCCCGTACCCGGACCGATCAACCCGTCATACAACGCGACAGCCAACCCCGCCACCAGCACCGCCACCACCACCCGCCACCGCGTCCGCCGAGCCGGCGCCGCCACCGTGCCCAACCGCGGCCGGGCCACCACGAACACCGCCACCGCCAGCAACACCACCAACACCACCGGCCGGTACGCCCCCGCCGGCACCGCCCCCGCCAACGCCGCACCCAACCCCGCCGTCACCACCGCCAATCCCGCCGCCGGACCCGCCACCACCCAGTCCAGCTTCGTCCGCCGCGCATACGTCACCGCCGCCGTCGACGTACCGAAGATCGCCGCCAACTTGTTCGTCCCCAACGCCGTCGCCACCGGCACCCCCGGCGCGGCCACCAACAACGCCGGCAACAACACCAGACCACCACCACCCACCACCGCATCCACCCAACCCGCCAGGGCGGCCACGCACAGCAACGTCGTCAACGCCCACGCATCCACGCCGCGCATTCTGCCCAACCCGCCACCACCAGCGAGAACGCCTGTGGCCAGCCTCACCGCCCCCGACGCCGCCGCAACCACACCCCCGCAGCCGCCACCGCCACGAACACCACCATCGAACAGCACAACAACTTCAGCACCCGGCCAGCCTGCCACGGCGACGTAGGGTGTGCAGGTGCGCCTGGCCACCTTCAACCTGCTGCACGGCCGCTCCCTCACCGACGGGCTCGTCGACCCCGACCGGCTCACCGCCGCCGTCACCGCCCTCGACGCCGACGTCCTCGCCCTGCAGGAAGTCGACCGCGACCAGAGCCGCAGCGGCAAACTCGACCTCACCGCCCTCGCCGCCCGCGCCCTGCACGCCGAGCACCACCGCTTCGCCGCCGCCGTCGTCGGCACCCCCGGCGAACAGTTCCGCCCCCTCACCCACGACGACGACGGCCACGGCGAACCCCTCTACGGCGTCGGCCTCATCAGCCGCCACCCCGCACGCACCTGGCAGGTCACCCGGCTACCCGCCGCACCCGTACGCTCACCCATCTACGTACCCGGCCCCGGCGGCGGCCTCGTCCTGCTCCGCGACGAACCCCGCGTCGTGCTCGCCGCCGTCCTCGACACCCCCCACGGCCCCCTCACCGTCGCCGCCACCCACCTGTCCTTCGTCCCCGGCTGGAACATCTGGCAACTGCGCCGCGTCGTACGCGCCCTGCGCGCGCTACCCGCACCCCGCATCCTGCTCGGCGACCTCAACCTCCCCGCCGGAGCCGCCGCCACCCTCACCCGCTGGCGGCCCCTCGCCCGCCGCCCCACCTACCCGGCCGGGCAACCCCGCGTCCAACTCGACCACGTCCTCGCCGACCCGCACCACCTCGACCGGCTCCCACCCGTCACCGCCGTCGACACCCCGATGTTCACCATCTCCGACCACCGGCCCCTCGTCGTCGACCTCGGCTGACACCGCTCACCCCAACCCGGCCCGCCGCTGCGCCGCCCGCACCGCGTTACGGAACAACATCGCCACCGTCGTCGGACCCACCCCACCGACGCGCGGCGTGATCGCCCCCGCCACCCGCGCACACGACTCGTCCACATCCGGCAGCAACCGCCGCCCCTCGTACCGCACCCCACCACCGACCACCACCGCACCCGGACGCACATGCTCCGGCCGCACGATCCCCGGCACCCCCGCCGCCGCCACCAGGATCTCCGCCCGCCGCGCATACCGCGGCCAGTCCGCCACCCCGGTGTGCACCACCGTCACCGCCGCGTTCGCCGTCGGCCGCTTCTGCGCCAACAACAACGCCAACGGACGACCCAACGTCGCCCCCCGACCCAGGACCACCACCTCCCGACCCGACACCGGCACCCGATGAAACGCCAACAACGCCTCGATCCCCGCCGGCGTACACGGCAACGGCCCCGGCAACCCCAACGCCAACCGACCCATGTTCACCGGATGCATCCCGTCGACGTCCTTGTCCGGATCCAGCTCCGCCAACGCCCGGTCATAATCCAGATGCCCCGGAATCGGATGCTGCACCAACACCCCGTGCACCCCCGCGTCGGCGTTGAAATCCGCCACCACCGCACGCAGATCCGCCTGCGACGCCGACGCCGCCAGATGCACGTGCGGCGACGCGAACCCCAACGCCGCCGCCTGCTTCTGCTTGATCCGGATGTAACCCGCGCTCGCGTCGTCGTCACCCACCAGCACCGTCGCCAACGCCGGCGTCACCCCCGCCGCCCGCAACCGCCCCACCGACGCGGCCACCTCGGCCAACACCTGATCCGCCACCGGCGCACCCGGCAACAACCGCGCGCTCACGCCCGACCCCACCGACACCGAAGAAGAAGACATGCGACACCTCGCCCGCGGAGGCCCAGGCGGTCGACCCCCACGACGAGCTCCCCGATGGTTCAACCCATCCCCGTGCCGCCAGTCGCGCCCCCTCAGCCTGCCACAACCCGCCCCGACACCACATCCACCACCGACTGCCACCCCGGCAACGACGCCAGCACCGCATCCGCCCGCCGCCGCCGATCCGCCGCCGACGCCACCCCCAGATCCGCCAGCACCGCCTCGAAAGCCGGCCGCACCAGCCGCTCCCGCCCCGGCGCCACCGCCGCCAGCACCGCAAGACACCGCGCGTACGTCACCAGCACCCAGAACATCGCCTCCCGGTGCCGCCCCGCCGCCACCAACTCCGCGCACCCGTCGAACACCACCGGCCGCCCCGCCGCACCCAGATCCGCACCGAACGCGAAACCCTCCCGCGGCAGCCCCGCCACCTCCTCGAACACCACCACCAACCCGGCCAGATGCTCCCGCACCCGACCCGCGCCGACCCCGCCGCCGTCCAACGTCGCCAGCAACTCCGGATAACGCCCACCGAACCCGTGCCCCGCCAACACCTCCGCCGCCCGCACGTACCGTCGCCGCACCGTCGGATCCACCAACCCCGCCACCGCCGGCCACACCGCCAACAGCGACGTCGGGAACACCCACGCCAACACCTGATCCGCCAACGGCGCCCCCGCGTCCAGCACCCGCAACCCGTCCTCCACCCGCCGCCGCACCCCCGCGCTGCGCCGCCGCACCCACACCGGATCCGCGAACCCCGCCGCCACCCGCCGCCGCACCGCGGCCAACCGCCCCGACGGATCAGCGATCACCCCATCGGTACGGAACATCGGCGCGAACACCCACGACCCCAACACGTCGTCCGGGTCACCCACCTGCGCCCAGGTCACCGCGCTGACCTCCAGCAGCACCCCACGACGGACGAACTTGCCCACCTTGTCGCCGGGGGAGCCCCGCACCAGCAACACGTCCACGTCCGACGACGCCGGCAACACCGCGTCGTCCGGCAACCCCACCGTCGACCCGCTGAACAACGCCCCCTCCACCGACGGATCCGACCGCATCCGCTCCCGCACCCAGTCGACCGCCACCGCCCGCGCCGCACCCACCCGCATCCGACACATTCTCCCCGCCGCGGCCCATCGGAGGCGATCAGCCATGCTCGTCGATCGGTCACGAGCCGTCCACCAACCCCGCCACCGCCCGGTTGGTGCGGTTCGCCGCCACCGCCGCCCGCTGCTGACCCGCCGTCACCTCGATGTACGTCTGCGACGACGCCAACGACGCGTGCCCCAGCAACCGCATGATCTCCGCCGCACCCGCCCCGTCCTCCGCCAACCGCGTCGCGAACGTGTGCCGTAACGCGTGCAACCGCGCGCCCCGCGGCACCCGGTCGCCGATGCCGGCCCGCCGATAACACGACTCGACCAGATACTGCAGGCCACCCCGGCGCAACGGCTCACCCGCCCGGTCCACCAGCAACGGCCCGTCCGGCCGCACGCTGCGCGTCCCGAACCGCACCCGCCGGCTCTGCAGGTAGTCGGTCAACACCCGGTCCACGCCCGCCTCGATCGGCACCGTCCGTGGCCGTCCACCCTTGCCGGCCACGTCGACGCGCCGTTCGCCGTCACGTCCGGCCACCGACGACACCCGCAACGCCAGCAGCTCCGACAGGCGCAACCCGGCGCACAGCGCCAGCGCCAGCACCGCCAGGTCCCGCTCCGGCCACGGGTCACGCTGGCGGCCCTCGGCCCGCGCCACCGCCGCCAGCAGCTCCTCCGGGGTGTCCTCGCCCCGCAGCGGCTTGGGCCGGGGGAGCGGCGTGCGGGGCCGCCCCACCGCCGGCATCGGATTCCCCGCCACGACGCCCTCGGCCACCAGGAACGTGAAGAAGCTGTTCCAGGTGGACCAGGCGCGGTGCACGGAGGCAGCGGCGCGGGGAGCGGCGAAGCGGGCGAACGCGGCGCGCATGACCCGGGGGGACAAGGCGTCGATCGGCAGTCGGTGCGGGGGGAGGGGAGTGGCGTCGTCGTCCGTCACGACCAGGGCCGCCACCGCGCTCAGGTCCCGTCGGTAGGCGGCCAGCGTGTGGGGGGAGGGCTTGCGGGTGGCCCGGGCGGTCAGGAATTCCTCGATCAAGGCTCCTACCGCTTCGTCTGTTTTGTCATGCATAAGGGATATTATGCATGATTCTCACGTTCGCGCCAGGCCGGCACCTCGGGGGAGAGCGGCCGAAAAGCGGTTGCCGCGCCCCGCAGACTGAGCCCATGGTCGAGATCGACGACGCGCTCGTCCGCACCCTCGTCGCCGAACAGTTCCCGCACTGGGCGCACCTGCCGGTGACCGCGGTGGCCCGGCAGGGATGGGACAACCGGACCTTCCGCCTCGGCGACCACCTGCTGGCCCGCCTGCCCAGCGCCGAGGGCTACGCCTGCGGCGTCGCCAAGGAGGACCACTGCCTGCCGATCCTGGCCCGCCACCTGCCGCTGCCCGTGCCCGAACCGGTCGCCACCGGCACGCCCGGCGCCGGCTATCCGTACCCCTGGTCCGTGCGACGGTGGCTGCCCGGCGACACCCTGGCCGCCGCCCACGGCCTCGACCGCGCCGCCGTGGCCCGCGACCTCGGCGGTGTGCTGAGCGCGCTGCGCCGGGTCCCGACCGCCGGCGGACCGGCTGCCGGCCGGCACTGCGCCTTCCGGGGCTGCCATCCGAGCGTCTACGGCGACGAGGTCGAGCAGGCCCTGGCGGTGCTGGGCGACCGGGTGGACGCCGCCGCCTGCCGTGCCGTGTGGGCGCGGGCGCTGACGTCGGCCTGGCCGGACGCGCCGGTGTGGTTCCACGGCGACGTCTCGGCCGGCAACCTGCTCGTCGCGGAGGGGCGGCTCACCGCGATTATCGACTTCGGGCAGTGCGGTGTCGGCGATCCGGCCTGCGATCTGGTGCCGGCGTGGACCTGGTGCGTGGGCGCCGAGCGCGCGGTGTTCCGGGACGCCGTCGGGTTGCCGGCCGACGTGTGGCGGCGGGCGCGGGGGTGGGTGTTGTGGAAGGCGTTGGTGACGTTGGCGAACGGGTCGGCTGCGGGGTCGTCGGGGGTGCTGGCGGCGGTGCTGGCCGATCCGGTGGACGAGTGAGGAACGCCCGACCCCGTTTACTTTACATAATGTAGATTATCGAATCGAACCAGGAAGGGTGGATCGGGGCGCCGGAGTCAGGCTCCGACGTATGCGGCGAGGTGCTCGCCGGTGACCGTGGCGCGGGCGGCCACCAGGTCGGCCGGGGTGCCCTCGAAGACGATCCGGCCGCCGTCGTGGCCGGCGCCCGGACCGAGGTCGATGATCCAGTCGGCGTGCGCCATGACCGCCTGGTGGTGTTCGATGACGATCACGGACTTGCCGGCGTCGACGAGCCGGTCCAGCAGGCCGAGCAGTTGGGCGACGTCGGCCAGGTGCAGGCCGGTGGTCGGCTCGTCCAGGACGTAGACGCCGCCCTTGTCCCCCATCCGGGTGGCGAGCTTGAGCCGCTGCCGCTCCCCTCCGGACAGCGTGGTCAGTGGTTGACCGAGGGTGAGGTAACCGAGTCCGACGTCGGCGAGGCGGTCGAGGATCGCGTGGGCGGCCGGGGTGCGGGCGTCGCCGGCGCCGAAGAACTTCTCCGCCTCGCTGACCGGCATGGCGAGGACCTCGCTGATGTCGTGGCCGCCGAGGTGGTAGTCGAGTACGGCGGCCTGGAACCGCTTGCCCTCGCAGTCCTCGCAGGTGCTGGCGACGCCGGCCATGATGCCCAGGTCGGTGTAGATGACGCCGGCGCCGTTGCAGGTGGGGCACGCGCCCTCGGAGTTGGCGCTGAACAGGGCCGGTTTGACGCCGTTGGCTCTGGCGAAGGCTTTGCGGATGGGGTCGAGCAGGCCGGTGTAGGTGGCCGGGTTGCTGCGCCGGGAACCGCGGATGGCGCTCTGGTCGACGCTGACGACGTCGTCGCGCCGGGCCAGGGAGCCGTGGATGAGGGAGCTCTTGCCGGAGCCGGCGACGCCGGTGACGACGACCAGGACGCCGAGGGGGATGTCGACGTCGACGTCGCGCAGGTTGTGGGTGCGGGCGCCGCGGATGGGCAGGGCGCCGGCGGGTGTGCGCAGGGTGCCCTTGAGGGCGGCGCGGTCGTCGAGGTGGCTGCCGGTGGTGGTGTCGCTGGCGCGCAGGCCGTCGACGGTGCCCTGGTAGCAGATGGTGCCGCCGTCGGTGCCGGCGCCGGGGCCGAGGTCGACGACGTGGTCGGCGATGGCGATGGTTTCCGGTTTGTGTTCGACGACCAGGACGGTGTTGCCCTTGTCGCGCAGGCGCAGCAGGAGGTTGTTCATCCGGGCGATGTCGTGCGGGTGCAGGCCGATGGTGGGTTCGTCGAAGACGTAGGTGACGTCGGTGAGCGACGAGCCGAGGTGGCGGATCATCTTGGTGCGTTGGGCCTCGCCGCCGGAGAGGGTGCCGGCGGGGCGGTCGAGGCTGAGGTAGCCGAGGCCGATCTCGACGAAGGAGTCGAGGGTGTCCCCCAGCGCGGTGAGCAGCGGGCCGACGGAGGGTTCGTGCAGGTCGCGGACCCAGGTGGCGAGGTCGCTGATCTGCATGGCGCAGGCGTCGGCGATGTTGATGCCGTTGATCTTCGAGGAGCGGGCTTCGGGGCTCAGGCGGGTGCCGGCGCAGTCGGGGCAGGTGGTGAACGTGACGGCTCGTTCGACGAAGGCGCGGATGTGCGGCTGCATGGCGTCGACGTCCTTGGCGAGCATGGACTTGCCGATGGCGGGGACGAGGCCGGTGTAGGTGACGTTGATGCCCTCGACCTTGATCTTGGTGGGTTCCTTGTGGAGGAGGTCGTGCAGTTCGCGCTTGGTGTAGTCGCGGATGGGCTTGTCCGGGTCGAACAGGCCGCTGGCGCGGAAGATGCGGCCGTACCAGCCGTCCATGCTGTAGCCGGGGATGGTGATGGCGCCTTCGTTGAGGCTGCGGTCGGCGTCGTAGAGGACGGTGAGGTCGATGTCGTTGACGGTGCCGCGGCCCTCGCAGCGGGGGCACATGCCGCCGAGGCGGGTGAAGGTGGCCTTCTTGGCCCGGGTCCTGTCGGGGCCGCGGTCGACGGTGACGGCGCCGGTGGCGCGGACGGAGGGGACGTTGAAGGAGTAGGCGTTGGGTGGGCCGATGGCCGGTCGGCCGAGGCGGCTGAAGAGGATGCGCAGCATGGCGTTGGCGTCGGTGGCGGTGCCGACGGTGGAGCGTGGGTCGGCGCCCATGCGTTCCTGGTCGACGATGATGGCGGTGGTGAGCCCTTCGAGGATGTCGACCTCGGGTCGGGACAGGGTGGGCATGAAGCCCTGGACGAAGGCGCTGTAGGTCTCGTTGATGAGGCGTTGCGACTCGGCGGCGATGGTGCCGAAGACCAGGGAGCTCTTGCCGGAGCCGGAGACGCCGGTGAACACGGTGAGGCGGCGTTTGGGCAGCTCGACGTCGACGTCGCGCAGGTTGTTCTCGCGGGCGCCGTGAACGCGGATGACGTCGTGGCGGTCGGCGGGTGCCGTGGTCATGAGTCTCCGTCCTGGGGTTCAGCGTCGTTCGTTGATGCGGATGAGGTTGCCGGTGGGGTCGCGGAAGGCGCAGTCGCGGACGCCGTAGGGCTGTTCGGCGGGTTCCTGGACGACGTCGGCGCCGCCGGCCTGCAGGCGGTCGAACAGGGCGTCGAGGTCGTCGGTGGCGAGGGTGAGGGCGCCGTAGCTGCCCTTGGCGATGAGTTCGAGGATGGTGCGCCGTTCGTCGTCGGTGATGCCGGGGTCGACGGCCGGGGGGTGCAGGACGATGCCGGTGTCGGGCTGCTCGGGTGGGCCGACGGTGAGCCAGCGCATGGTGTTGCCCTGGCCGACGTCGTTGCGCAGGTCGAAGCCGAGGGTGTCGCGGTAGAAGGCGAGGGCGGCGTCGGCGTCGGTGTGGGGCAGGAAGGCGTAGTGGATGGTGGTCGTCATGGTGGTCACGGTAGTGGGGGTGGTCCGGGTCGGGCTTCTCGATTCCTGATCGGTCGGGCGGCCTGTTTGGTGAGGCAGGTCGGTGGTTCGGCGGTGCCGGGGGCGTGGCGGGCGCGGTAGGCGCTGGGTGGTTCGCCGACGAGTTCGGTGAAGCGGGTGCTGAAGGTGCCCAGGGACTGGCAGCCGACGGTGAAGCAGACGTCGGTGACGGTGAGGTCGCCGCGGCGCAGCAGGGCCATGGCGCGTTCGATGCGGCGGGTCATGAGGTACGCGTACGGGGACTCGCCGTAGGTCTGGCGGAACTGGCGGCTGAGGTGGCCGGCGGACATGTGTTCGCCGCGGGCGAGTGCTTCGACGTCGAGGGGTTGGGCGTACTCGCGGTCGATGCGGTCGCGGACGCGGCGCAGCCGGGTGAGGTCGCGCAGGCGTTGGGCGAACGCCGGGTCGTCGGGTTGCACTTGTGCATCTTCGCTGGTGGGCCCGTGTTCGCGCGACGGGGGTCGGTCAGCGTAGCCGGCGGGCGGTGAAGCGGGTGGGCGGGTCGGCGATGGCGTCCTGGGCGGCGACGAGTTGCAGTTCGCGGGTGCCGGCGGCGAGGGTCGCTTCGAGGACCGCGAAGATCGAGTTGGTGGTGCGTTCCAGCGCGGTGCGGGGTGAGCCGGTGGTGGCGAGGTGGGCCAGGTAGAGGGCGGCGGTGACGTCGCCGCCGCCGTTGGGGCTGATCGGCAGCAGCGGGGTGGTGACGGCCCAGGCGCCGGCGGCGCCGGCGGCGACGACCTCCAGGTGGCCCTCGGGCAGGTCGGCGTGCAGGACGCTGGTGACCAGGACGTGTTCGGGGCCGGTGGCCCGCACGGTGTCGATGGCGGTGAGCAGGTCGTCGAGGGTGTCGGTGCGGCGGCCGGCGAGGAATTCCAGTTCGAACTGGTTGGGGGTGACGATGTCGGCGCGCGGGACGACGGTGTCGCGGAGGTGTTCGGGGATGCCGGGGCGGACGAACATGCCGCGTCCGACGTCGCCCATGACCGGGTCGCAGCAGTAGCGGGCGGCGGGGTTGGCGGCCTTGACCTGGGCGACGGCGTCGAGGATGACGGCGCCGACGGCGGGGTCGCCCTGGTAGCCGGAGAGCACGGCGTCGGCGGTGCCGAGCACGCCGCGGTCGGCGATGCCGGCGATGACGTCGGCGACGTCGGTGGGGGTGAGCAGAGGGCCGCGCCAGGCACCGTAGCCGGTGTGGTTGGAGAAGTGCACTGTCAGCACCGGCCACACCTCGTGCCGCAGGCGTTGCAGCGGGAACACGGCGGCGGAGTTGCCGACGTGGCCGTAGGCGACCGAGGACTGGATGGACAGGATCTTCACCGGCCCATCGTCGCATCGGGCAGGTCGGTGCGACGAGCGTCCACCAGAACTCCTTGATCGCGTACTTCGGCATCGGGCGGGCGGCGATCGGCGTGCTGGTGGCCTCTCCCCTGTCCCGGCAGTTGCTGTCGTTCTTCGATTCCGGTTACGACGCTGGCTTCGGCGTGGCGCAGACGCTGCTCGTCGCGGCGGAGTTGTTCGCCAACTGAGGGTGGCGGGCGCGGCGGGCGTTGCTACAGGCCGCCGGCCACGCGCAGGACCGCGCCGGTGGTGTAGGAGGCGTCGGGGCCGAGCAGGTACGAGATGGCGCCGGCGACCTCGTCGGGTTCGCCGGCGCGGCCCAGCGGGATGCGGCCGGCGGCGGTGTCGGGGCGGTCCGGCACGCCGGAGCGGGCGTGGATATCGGTGCGGATGATGCCGGGGGCCACCGCGTTGACCCGGATGCCGCGTGGCGCGAGTTCCTTGGCCAGGCCGACGGTGAGGGTGTCGGTGGCGGCCTTGACGGCGGCGTAGTGGATGTATTCGCCGGGGCTGCCGAGGGTCGCGGCGGCGGAGGAGACGTTGACGATCGCGCCGCCGCGGGTCATCCGGGCGGCGGCCTGCTGGGCGCACAGGACGTAGCCGACGAGGTTGACGTCGACGACCTCGCGCAGGTCCTCGGCGCGCAGGTCGGTGAAGGGGCCGATCGGGCTGGTGACGCCGGCGTTGTTCACCAGGCCGGTGAGCGGGCCGAGGAGTTCGGCGGCGGCGAAGAGCCGGTGGACCTGCGCGGGGTCGCCCGTGTCGGCGGCGACGGTGACGGCGCGGCGGCCGGCGGCGCGCACGCCGGCGGCGACGGCCGCCGCGGCGTCGTGGTCGGTGCGGTAGCCGATGACCAGGTCGTGGCCGTCGGCGGCGAGCCGGCGGGTGGTGGCCGCGCCGATGCCGCGCCCTCCCCCGGTGACGATGGTGACCCAGGTCAATGTGCGCTCCCCTGCCCCGCTGGTGGGGGCGACGTTACCGTGGGCGGGACCAGCGGGGCGGAGAGGACGGTCACATGGAGCGGGCGTTGGTGCTGGGTGGCGGCGGGGTGACCGGGGTGGCCTGGGAGTTGGGGTTGCTGGCCGGGTTGGCCGAGCGGGGTGTGGGGGTGGCCGGGGTGGACCTGGTGGTGGGCACGTCGGCGGGGTCGGTGGTCGGGGCGCAGGTGTGCTCCGGTGTGCCGCTGGCGCGGTGGTACGCGGCGCAGTTGCGCCCGCCGGGCGACGAGGTGCCCGCGCGGTTGGGCCTGGGGGTGTTGGCGCGGTGGGCGTGGGCCGGTGGGCGGGGTCGGGACGCGGCGCGGGCCCGGGCGCGGGTGGGTGCGTTGGCGTTGTCGGCGCGTACCCCGTCGGAGGCGTCGCGGCGAGCGGTGATCGCGGCGCGGCTGCCGTCGGCGGTGTGGCCGGCGCGGCGGCTGTTGGTCACCGCGGTGGATGCGGCCTCGGGTGAGTTCGTGGTGTTCGACGCCGGCAGTGGGGTGTCGCTGGTCGACGCGGTGGGGGCGAGTTGTGCGGTGCCGGGGGTGTGGCCGCCGGTGACGGTGGGTGGGCGGCGTTACGTCGACGGTGGGGTGCGCTCGCCGGTGAACGCGGACCTGGCCGCCGGGGCCGGGCGGGTGGTGGTGCTGGCGCCGACGAGCGCCGCGGTCGGGCCGATGCCGCGGTTGTCGGCGCAGGTGGCGGCGTTGCGGTCGGCGGGGGCGCGGGTAGCGGTGGTGGTGCCGGACCGGGCGGCGCGGGCGGCGATCGGGCGTAACGTGCTGGATCCGACGCGGCGGGCGGCGTCGGCGCGGGCCGGGTTCGCGCAGGCCGGGGCGGTGGCCGGCGAGGTGGCGGCGGTGTGGGCGTGAGCACGGCGGTCACCGTCCGGTGAGCCGCCGGTTGAGGTAGCGCTGTTCGGGCAGGCTCGCGGTCAGCGCGGCGGCGCGGCGGTAGTGGGCGGCGGCGTCCGGGTCGCCGGTGCGTTCCAGCAGGTGGGCGCGCACGGCGTGCAGCCGGTGGTGGCGCAGCATCGCCGGGTCGGTGAGCAGCGGGTCGAGCAAAGCCAGTCCGAGCGACGGGCCGTGTGCCATGGCCACGGCGACGGCTTGGTTGAGGGTGACGAACGGGCTGGGGGCGACCCGGCTGAGCATGTCGTAGAGGATGCTGATCTGCCGCCAGTCGGTGGCCGGGAAGGTCGGGGCCTCGGCGTGCACGGCGGCGATGGCGGCCTGGAGTTGGTAGCGGCCCACCGGTCCGTGGGGCAGGGCCTGCCCGAGCAGGGTGACGCCTTCGTCGATGAGGTCGTGGCGCCAGCGTGTGCGGTCCTGCTCGGCCAGCGGCACCAGGTCGCCGGCGGCGTCGGTGCGGGCGGGTGAGCGGGCGTGGGTGAGCAGCATCAGCGCCAGCGCTCCGGTCGCCTCGTGGTGGTCGGGTAGCGCGGCGTGGACCTGGCGGGTGAGCCGGATCGCCTCCTCGGCGAGTTCCACGTCGAGGAGGGTCGTCCCGGAGGTGCGGGTGTAGCCCTCGGTGAAGACCAGGTGGCACACGTCCAGCACGGCGGCCACTCGGGCGGGCAGCTCCGGTGGTGACGGCAGGGTGAACCGTGCGCCGGCCCGGCGTAGGGCGGTGCGGGCCCGGTGGAGGCGTTGGGTCATGGTGCGGGCCGGGACCAGGTGGGCCGCGGCGATCTGTTCCACCCGTAGTCCCGCCACGGCGCGCAGGGTCAGCGCCACCTGCGAGGGTCTGCTCAGCGCCGGGTGGCAGCAGAGGAACAGCAGCCGCAGCGTGTCGTCGGCGCGGTTGGTGGGGGTCTGGTCGACGGCGGCGTCCGGCCGGCGCGCGGCGTCGAGGCTCTCACGTCGGGCGCGGGCCGAGTCGGCGCGCAGCTGGTCGATCAGCCGTCGGGAGGCGACCCGGACGAGCCACGCCCGCGGGTCGTCGGGGACGCCGGTGACGGGCCAGCGGGTCACGGCCGCCTCGGCCGCCTCCTGCACGGCGTCGTCGCAGGCGTCGAGGTGGCCCCAGCGGCGCAGCAGCGCGGCGCGGACGTGTGGTGCTTCCCGACGCCACACGTCCGCGAGGTCGGGGGGCTGGTGGTTACTGATCGCCGCCGCCGGGCCACATCAGGGGGCGCAGCTCGACGGTCTCCCCCGGGCCGGCGAACTTCGCGGCGACGGCGTGCGCGCGGGCCGGGTCCTCGACGTCGATGAGGAAGAAACCGGCGAGGTGTTCCTTGGTTTCGGAGTAGGGGCCGTCGCTGACCAGCGGTGTGCCGTCGCGCCACCGGTACAGGCGGGCGGCGGACGGGGCGCCGAGCGCCTCGCCGCCGATCAGTTCGCCGTTGGCGTGCAGTTCGGTCATCACCTGCTCGAAGTCGGCGTGGAGCCGGTCGCGTACCTCGGCGGGCAACTCCTGGTGGGCGGCCAGGTAGTCGGCGGTGGGGTGGCCCCACGGCTCCGGGTTCGAGTGGATCATGATCACGTACTTCACTGTCGTTCCTTCGCGTCGTGCGGCGGTGCTTCCTCGCCGCTCGTCGGGTACGTCGGAGCCGGATCGCCGATGTCTACCTATCCTCGTGGCATGAGTAACGCGTGGGGTGTCGGTGACCTGGTCGAGGATTTCACGCTGCCGGACCAGACGGGTACGCCCCGGCGGCTGTCGGAGTTCCTGGCCGCCGGTCCGGTGGTGCTGTTCTTCTACCCGGCGGCGATGACGAGGGGTTGCACGGCGGAGAGCTGCCACTTCCGGGACCTGGCGGCGCAGTTCGCGGCGCTGGGCGCGGCCCGGGTGGGGATCAGCCGGGATCCGGTGCACCGGCAGGCGGAGTTCGCCCGCCGGCACGACTTCGACTACCCGTTGTTGTCGGACGTCGACGGCACGGTGGCCGGCGCGTTCGGGGTGCGGCGGCGGCTGCCGCTGGGCGCGTTGAGCACCCGGCGGATGACGTTCGTGATCGGCGCGGACCGGCGGGTGCTGGCCGTGGTGCACAGCGAGCTGAGCATGAACGAGCACGCCGACGCGGCGTTGCGCGCGCTCGGGGGTTGATCGTCGCGTTGTCGTGCCGGCCTGGTATCAAGGCGGCAATCAAACAGGTGTACGGAAGAGGGCGTGGCGTGATGGCGGTGCAGGGTTTGTCCACTGACGAGGTCCAGCAGATCCGTGAGTCGTTGGCGGCGGGCCGTAAGCCGCGGGTGGTGTTCACCGAGGCGGCCGGGCAGATGGCCGGGCAGCTCGGGCAGGTGGTGGAGTTGACCGACCCGGCGGTGTCGGAGGAGTTCGTGGTGGTGCGGTTCGGCCGCGACGAGTTGCCCTTCTCCCCCGCCGACGTGGCGGTCGCGCCGCGCGGCGCCGGGCGGCGGCCGGCCGCCGAGGCGAAGCCGGAGCCGCCGGCGCAGCAGCAGCCGGCCGCGCCGGAGCCGGAGTTCGTGCTGGACGCGCCGCGGGTGCCGGCGCCGCGGCGGGAGGAGCCGAAGGCGCAGCAGCCGGCGGAGCCGAAGCCGGCGAAGCGGGCGGTGAAGGCGGCGAAGCCGAAGGGCCCGGCGGGGCTGACGGTGACGCTGGCCTACGCCGAGGGTGAGTGGACGGTCGCCGCGCAGCAGGGCACGAAGGCGTTGGCCCGGCCGTACGTGGTGAAGCCGGCCGAGGCGCTGCGGATGGTGGCGCTGGTGGACGTGCCCGGGGTGCAGGAGGCGGTGGAGCAGATCCTGGCCGCGGAGCGGGCCGAGGCGGAGCAGCAGGCGCAGAAGCTGCGCGCCGAGCTGGCCGAGATCGAGGCGCGGCTGGCGGAGCTGCGCGAGGCGCGCTGAGCGGGCCCGGACGCCCCGCGGGGCCGGTGCGACCCCCTCGCACCGGCCCCGCGCACCCCTGCGCCCACAGGTCCATCAGTGTTGCGGAATGTTCTGTACCCCGATCCGGCGGCGGAAAACCCAGTAGGTCCAGCCTTGGTAGGCGAGCACGATCGGGGTGAACACCACCGCCACCCAGGTCATGATCTTCAGGGTGTAGGGGGTGGACGCGGCGTTGGTGGCCGTCAGCGTGCCGGCCGCGTCGAGGGTGGACGGCAGCACGTTCGGGAACAGCGCGGCGAACAGGGTGGCCACGGCCAGGGCGATGGCCGCCGCGGTGCCGGTGAACGCCCAGCCCTCCCGGCGTACCTTCGCCGCGGCGAGGCCGCCGAGCAGGGCGAGGGCGGCGCCGGCGGCGAGCACGACGGCGGCGGCGCTGGCGCGGATGGTCAGCGACCAGCCGAGGAACGTCACCGCGGCCACGGCGGTGCCGGCGCCGAGCTTGACCGCGAGGGCGCCGGCGCGTTCGCGGATGTCGCCGGTGGTCTTGAGGGCGAGGAACACCGCGCCGTGGGTGAGGAACAGTCCCAGCGTGGTCAGGCCGCCGAGCAGCGCGTACGGGTGCAGCAGGTCGAGCAGGCCGCCGACGTACTCGTGGTCGGCATCCAGCGGCACGCCGCGGAAGATGTTGGCGAAGGCGACGCCCCACAGCACGGCCGGGATGGCTGAGCCCCAGAAGATGGCGGCGTCCCAGCGGCGTTTCCAGGACGCCTCGGTGCGCTTGTGCCGGTATTCGAAGGCCACGCCGCGGGCGATCAGGGCGAGCAGGATGAGCAGCAGCGGCAGGTAGAAGCCGGAGAACAGGGTGGCGTACCACTCGGGGAACGCGGCGAACATGGCGCCGCCAGCGGTGATCAGCCACACCTCGTTGCCGTCCCACACCGGGCCGATGGTGTTGATCAGGACGCGGCGTTGCCGGTCGTCGCGGCCGAGCACGGGCAGCAGCATCCCGACGCCGAAGTCGAAGCCTTCGAGGATGAAGTAGCCGGTGAACAGCACGGCGACGAGGAGAAACCAGACGGTCGTCAGTTCCACGGTCGGCTCTTTCGGTCAGTAGGCGAACGCGAGCGGGCGCTCGGCGTCGTCGGTGTCGTCGTCGGCGGGCTCGGGGGTGAGGTCGGGTACGCCGGCGCGGGCGTAGCGGACCAGCAGCTTGAACTCGATCACCGCGAGGGTGGCGTAGATGAGGGTGAAGGCGGTGAAGGAGGTGAGCACCTCGGTCAGGGAGACGCTGCGGGACACGCCGTTGCGGGTGAGCATCTCGCCGAAGACGATCCACGGCTGGCGGCCCATCTCGGTGAAGATCCAGCCGAAGGAGTTGGCCAGCAGCGGCAGCACCGGCATGACCAGGCCGGCGCGCAGCAGCCAGCGGCTGGTGGGGGTGCGGCCGTTGCGCTGGCTGAGGAGCACCAGCAGGGCGATCGCGGCGGCGGCCAGCCCGAAGCCGATCATGAAGCGGAAGCTCCAGTAGGTGACCGGGATGATCGGGGCGTAGTTGCCGGGGCCGTACTGGCTGGCGTACTGGGCCTGTAGGTCGTTGATGCCCTGTACGGTGCCGTTGGGGTCGCCGGTGCCGAGGAACGACAGCAGGTAGGGGATCTTGAGGGCGAAGATCTCGCGGCTGCCGTCGAGGCTGCCGACGGTGAGCACGGAGAACGAGGCGGGGCTCTCGGTGGTGTAGAGGCCCTCGGCGGCGGCCATCTTCATCGGCTGCACCTCGGTCATGATCTTGCCCTGGATGTCGCCGGTGAGGACCACCAGGGCCGAGGAGACCAGGACCACCCAGGAGCCGAACTTCGTGGCGAAGCGGTAGGCGCCGGTGTCGGCGCTGCCGCGGTTGCGCATCACGTGCCACAGCCCGACGGTGACCACGAGGGAGCCGGCGACCAGGAACGACCCGGCGAGGGTGTGCGGGAAGGTGACCAGGGCGACCTTGTTGGTGAGCACGGCGACGAAGTCGGTCAGCTCGGCCCGGCCGCTGTCGGGGTTGATCCGGAAGCCGACCGGGTTCTGCATGAACGAGTTCGCGGCGAGGATGAAGTAGGCCGACAGGTTGGTGCCGATGGCGGCGGCCCAGATCGCGGTCAGGTGCAGCCGCTTGGGCAACCGGTCCCAGCCGAAGATCCACAGGCCGATGAACGTGGACTCCAGGAAGAACGCCACCAGGGCCTCGATGGCCAGGGGCGCGCCGAAGATGTCGCCGACGAAGCGGGAGTAGTCGCTCCAGTTCATGCCGAACTGGAACTCCTGCACGATGCCGGTGACCACGCCCATCGCGAAGTTGATCAAGAATAGTTTGCCGTAGAACTTGGTGAGTTTGAGATAGCGCTCGTTGCCGGTGCGGTGCCACATCGTCTGCAGGATGGCGACCAGCACGGACAGGCCGATGGTCAGCGGCACGAACAAGAAGTGGTAGACGGTGGTGACACCGAACTGCCAGCGGGCGACGTCCAACGCGTCCACCTGAAACCCCCAGCCTTCATACTACGAAACGTAGTAAATACTACTCGTCGTCGTAGAGAAAACGTGAGGGTCGCACGACCCGAACCGACCCGGGACCAATGACCCTGATCACCTGCCGCAGGGCCCGTCCCGGCCCCCGGGATCTACCATCCACCACTGATGGACACCTCCCCCTGGCGCGCGCCGCTGCTGTGGCGCGGCGCGCAGACGCTCGCCCGCGCCGTCGTCGGGCTGGTCGGCCGCCTCGAGGTCACCGGCGACGTGCCGGCGGACCTGCGCCGCGGGCCGCTGATCCTGGCCGCCAACCACATCAGCCCGTTCGACCCGGTGGTGCTCGCCACTGCCTGCCGCGCCCGGCGGATCGCCCCCCGGATCATGGCCACCGGCGGGCTGTTCCGCGCCCCGGTGATCGGGGCGCTGATGCGACGCGCCGGGCACATCCGCGTCGACCGCGGCACCACCGGCGTGCACCGCTCGCTGGAGATCGCCGCCGCCGCGGTGTCCGGCGGCTCGGTGGTGCTGGTCTATCCCGAGGGGCGCATCGGCCTCGCCCCCGGCATGTGGCCCGAGCGGGGCAAGACCGGCACCGCCCGGCTCGCGTTCGCCAGCGGCGCAGCCGTCGTCCCGGTCGCCCAGTGGGGCTCGCACGAGGTGCTGCCCTACCGCGCCCCGAAGGGGATGCTGCGCGGCCTGGCCCGGGCGCTGCGCCGCCGGCCGGTGATCCGGGTGCACTTCGGCGCCCCGGTGACATTGCACGACCTGCGCCCCGGCACGCCCGGCGCGGCGCGGCACGCCACCGACCGGATCATCGACGCGATCACCGACACCCTGGCCCCGCTGCGCCCGTACGAGCCGGACCTGCCGCGCCACGTCGACCCGGGCCGCCCGGTGGATGCCAGCCGCGCGCACCGGCGGCACCGCGGCGGTTGAACGCGGCGCCGTGCCGGTCAGCCGGCGGCCGTCAGGCGTTCGTCGAGCGCGGCCAGGTCCGGCACGAACCACACCTGGTCGTGCCGGTTGGACTCGGCGACCAGCGCGCGCAGCGCGCCGCTGGCGGCCAGGTGCGCGGAGATGTCGCCGACGACCACCAGGCGCAACCGGTAGGTGGCGAACTTCTGCATGACCTCCCCGGCGAAGCGGGTGCCCAGCGCGAAGAAGCTCGGGTCGAGCCGCCCGGCGGGCACCGCCACCACCGACGCGCCGAGGAACGCCGCGCCGATGAGGTCCAGCGCGTCGGCCTCGGTGGCGATCGGCGGGCCGGCCGGATCGCAGATCAGCACCGTCGCGCCGGCCCGCTCGCGCAACTCGTCAGCCACCGTCGACCTCCCCGGTGAGCAGGCCGTTGTCGCCGTCGAGCACGGCGTCGAGCAGGCGTAGCACCTCGGCGGTGGCGGCCAGGTCGCCCAGGATCACGATCGTCATGCGGTGACGCTCCTCGTCGTGGACCGTCTGCACCCGCAGCGGACGGTCCGGGTCGTGGTGGGTGTTGACGCCGGCCAGCACCAGCGTGGCGAGCCGGTCGGCGGCGGCCCGGTCGACACCGTCGAGCGCCACGATGCTCGACGCCTCCGCCGCCGCGCCGGGCGGCGACCCCGGTCGGCCGGTGAGGGCGTCGAGATCAGCGCGGGCGATCCGATACTGCTTGCCGATCCGCGTCGCGCGCAGCCGGCCGGCGCGGATGTAGCCGCGCACGGTGCGCACGTGCAGCCCGAGCAGCTCCGCCACCTGCTCCACCGAGTACATGTCGTTACCCATCGTGCCGCATGTTAGCGGAGACAAGTAAGGATTGGGAAGTTTACCGACCGGTCACCCGGAGGTCGTTTCCGCCCGGCATACTGCCGGCGTGCAGCCCCGTCACGGCTACCTCGACGCGCCCGCGCCGCTGGCCTTCGCCCACCGCGGCGGCGCGGGCGACGGCGACGAGAACACCGCCGCCGCGTTCGCCCGCGCCGTCGCCCTGGGCTACCGGTACGTGGAGACCGACGTGCACGCCACCGCCGACGGGGTGCCGGTGGTCTTCCACGACCCCACCCTGCGCCGGGTGACCGGCCAGGCCGGCCGCATCGCCGAGCTGCGCTGGGCCGACCTCGCCTCGGTGCGCGTCGGCGGCGCCGCCGTGGTGCCCCGCCTCGACGACGTCCTCGCCGCCTGGCCACAGATCAGGTTCAACGTCGACGTCAAGGCCGACGGGGCGGTCGCGCCCACCGTCGCCGCGCTCGAGCGGGTCGGCGCCGCCGACCGGGTGCTGCTGGCGTCGTTCAGCGACGCCCGGCTGACCCGGTTGCGCGCGTTGGCCGGCCCGCAGGTCGCCACCAGCCTCGGCATGCGCGGCGTGGCCCGGCTGCGGATGGCCTCGCTGCACGGGCGCGCGCTGCGGCTGCCGCCGTCCGTGGTCGCCGCCCAGGTCCCGGTCTCCTACGGACGGATCCCGGTGGTCGACCGGCGGTTCCTCGCCTACTGCCACCGGATCGGGTTGCAGGTGCACGTCTGGACGATCGACGAACCCGCCCGGATGCACCACTTACTTGACCTCGGTGTGGATGGCATCATGACCGATCACGTCGGCGTGCTCCGCGACGTCTACCGCAGCCGCGGCCACTGGGCCGCCTGAGCCACCCGAGGACCGCCCGATGGCCGATCCGGTCACCCCCGCCGTCGCCGAGCCCGCGCCGCCGGGCAGCACCCGCCGCGAACGCACCGGCTGGTACTTCTACGACTGGGCGAACTCCGCGTTCCAGACCACGGTCATCACGGTGTTCCTCGGGCCGTTCCTGACCACCGTCGCCGAGCTGGCCGCCGGCTGCGAACTGGGCGCCGAGCGCTGCGACGGCGTGGTGCACCCGCTGGGCATCCGCGTCGCCGCCGGCTCCTACTACCCGTACCTGATCTCGCTGTCGGTCTTCCTCACCGTGTTCGTGCTGCCCGTCGTCGGCGCGATCGCCGACCGGTCGGCGCACAAGAAGCGGCTGCTCGCCGCCGCCGCGTTCACCGGCGCCGGCGCGACCATCGCCTTCGCGTTCGTCACCGGCGAGCGCTACCTGCTCGGCGGCGCGCTGTTCCTGATCGCCAACATCTCCTTCGGCGCCGCCGTGGTGGTCTACAACTCGTTCCTGCCGCAGCTCGGCGGCCCGGACGACCGCGACGGCATCTCCAGCCGCGGCTGGGCCATCGGCTACCTCGGCGGCGGGCTGCTGCTCGCGCTCAACCTGGTCGCCGTCACCGCGCTCAGCGAGGAGGGCAACGCCCAGCGCACCCTCGACCTGGCCCGCTGGTCGATCGTCTCGGCCGGCGTGTGGTGGGCGGCGTTCACCCTGTTGCCGCTGCGCTGGCTGCGCGAACACCCCACCGCCGCCGCCCTGCAGGCCGGCGGCAACGTGCTCACCGACGGGTTCCGGCAGCTCGGGCGCACCCTGCGCGAGATCAAGGCGTACCCGCTGACGCTGTTCTTCCTGCTCGCCTTCCTGGTCTTCAACGACGGCATTCAGACCGTCATCACGCTGGCCAGCCAGTACGGCACCGAGGAACTGCGCCTGGAGCAGAGCACGCTGATCGTGACCATCCTGCTGGTGCAGTTCCTCGCCTTCGGCGGCGCGCTCGCCCTGGGCGCGCTCGCCCGGCGCATCGGCGCCTGGAAGACCGTGCTGCTGTCGCTGGTGCTCTGGACCGGCGTGATCATCGCGGCGTTCCGGTTGCCCGCCGAGGCCCCGGTGCCGTTCATGATCCTCGGCGGGTGCATCGGCCTGGTCCTCGGCGGCAGCCAGGCGCTGAGCCGGTCGCTGTTCAGCCAGCTCATCCCCGCCGGCAAGGAGGGCGAATACTACGGCTTCTACGAGATCAGCGACAAGGGCACGAGCTGGCTCGGCCCGCTCGCCTTCGGCCTGGTCTTCCAGCTCACCTCGTCCTACCGGGTCGGCCTGGTCTCCCTGCTGATCTTCTTCGTGGTCGGCTTCGCGCTGCTGGCCGCCGTGCCGATGCGCCGGGCCATCCTCGCCGCCGGCAACACCCCGCCCCGGGTGCTCTGAGCCCGGCCGGTCGATCATCGCGGCCGGTATGCGGCGGCGTCGATCGGCTAGGCTGCCCCGACGTGACCGACGACGCCGCTGCCGCCCCGACCTGCCTGGCCCGCCCCCTGCCGGGGCCCGGCGACGACCGCGCCGGCGGCTGCGCCGCCGCCCGGGGCGTCGACGGCCGGCCGCTGCACGCCGCCG
Organism: Micromonospora sp. NPDC050980; assembly: GCF_040653835.1. Lineage (NCBI taxonomy): Bacteria > Bacillati > Actinomycetota > Actinomycetes > Micromonosporales > Micromonosporaceae > Micromonospora > Micromonospora sp. NPDC050980. Next base: position 61,881 of record NZ_JBFAGS010000018.1, read on the forward strand.
CGCTGAAGTTCTTCTGGGGCCCGATGGACTGCGGCAAGTCCACCATGGCGTTGCAGATGAACTACAACCACGCCCGGCAGGGCCGCCGCGGCCTGGTCACCACCCGCATCGACCGCTCGCTGGGCCCGCAGGTCACCACCCGCATCGGCCTGGCCCACGAGGCCATCGAGGTCACCGACGGCCTCGACCTGCGCGACCTGGTCCGCTCCGCGTGGGCCGAGGGGGTACGCGTGGACTACCTGATCTGCGACGAGGCGTCCTTCTACGACCTGGAGCACGTCGAGCAGATGGCCGAGCTGGTCGACCGGTTCGACGTCGACGTCTACGCCTTCGGCCTGGCCACCGACTTCCGCTCCTGCCTGTTCCCGGCCGCGCAGCGGCTGTTCGAACTGGCCGACGAGGTGGCCCGCATCCAGGTCGAGGTGCTCTGCTGGTGCGGCCGGGAAGGGCTGCTCAACGCCCGGGTGGTGCAGGGCCGGGTGGTCCGCGAGGGCGCGCAGGTCGTCATCGGCGACACCGTCGACACCGCCGACGTGCGCTACCAGGTGCTGTGCCGGCGACACTACCGCTCCGGCGACCTCGGCCCGCGCGCCTGAGCCTCAGAACGGATCCCCGCACACCCGCCACGAGCCGTTCTCCGACACCACCGACAGCTCCCGCTCCTCGCTGCCGCCGCCGTCGCGGTTCAGGCGCACCACCACCGTGCCGCGCGGACGGCCGGCCCGGGTCGACACCGACACGTCGACGATCTCGTAGCCGCTGACCAGCGGCGGCGTGCGCACCCAACTGCCGAACCCGGCCCGGCTCCACCGGCCGCGCGCCTCGGCGCACAACCGCTCGTACGCCCGGTCGGTGTCCCCCGCCGCCACCTCCCGGAAGAACCCGTCGGCGGTCTCCCGCACCGGCCCGCCGGCCTGCAACACCACCTGCGCGTTCCACGCCGCGAGGCCGGCCACCCCGATCAGGCAGGTGCCCGACCCGAGCACGGCGATCAGCACACCGGCGCGCATCGGCCGGCGACGCCGGGCCGGTCGGTGCCATTCCCGCTGCCTGCCCATCACCACCGACGGTAGGCAACCGGCGACCGACCCGCAGCCGGTTGCGCCGCAGTCGCCCCCGCGGCGGCGGATCGTCTACCGTCGGGACACCAGTCGCGAGGAGCCCGGATGACGCCTGACCGTCTTGCCCCGGCGACGATCGAGCTGGACCGGGCGGCGGCGCGACGCGCGTCACCGCGGCGGTGGCGGCTGGTGCCGGTGCTCGCCGGTTGCCTGCTGCTGGGCGCCGCCGCCGCGCCGGCGCCACGAACGATCACCGGGCCGCCGCTGCCGGACCGGGCCGTCCTGCTGGCCGCCGGCGGGCTGCTGCTGGTCGCCGACCCGGCGACGCTGACCGGCTACCCCCCGACCGGCCGGGCGACCTGGCGCGTCCCGGCACCCGACGGTGCGTGGTCCGCCGCGTCCGTCGGGGACCTGGTGCTGGTCGTCACGCGCGACACCGCCCGCCGGGTGACCGGCACCTCGGCGTACGCGGCCGACACCGGGCAACTGCGCTGGCGCCGCCCCGACCGCGTGCAGCCCGCCGGCGCCGCCGCGGTGGCGGTCACCGAGGTACGCAGCGTCGTCGACCCGGGTCAGCGGATCGAGGGCGCGGTGCGCGGCGTCGACCTCGCCACCGGCGCGGACCGCTGGTCGACGCCGGTGCCGTCGACCGCCGTGCTGGCGGCCTCGCCCGGCCGGATCGTCGTGGTGCACGACAGCGGACTGGCCCGGGTGCACGACACCCGCCACGGCGCGGCGATCGCCGAGACCCGCCTGCCGCCGGCCGGGTACGCGCCGGACAACCCGCTCGTCGTCGGCGACCACCTGGTGCTGCGGCACCCGGCGCCCGGCGGGACCGCGCTCAGCGGATACGACCTGCCGGCGTTGACCCCGCGCTGGCGGCGGCTGCTGCCGGTCGGGGAGACGCTCGCGCCCGGCTGCCCCCGGGTGCTCTGCCTGGTAGGGGTGGCGGACCGGCGGGCGCTCGATGCGGGCACCGGCGCGCAGCTGTGGCGGTGGCCGGGCGGCGCCGGCTGGCGACCGGTGCCGGGCGGGCCCGACGCGACGCGGCAGGTGCTGCTGCGCCCGGGCGGCGACGGCCGCACCCCGGTCGTCGACGTCGGGCCCGACGGCCCGCGCCCGGGCGGCACGCTTCCCGCCGGCACCGGCGACTGCCACCTGGTCGCCGGCGCGTTGGCCTGCCGGGGCCCCGACGACCGGTTGGTCGTGCGACCCGCCGGACGTACCTGACAGCAGATGGCAGGTACCGGCGGCAGGCTTCCCGGCATGACGACACACGCCGACCTCGCGATGGTCAACCTGGACAGCTCCGACCCGGCCGCCCACGCGGCCTTCTACGCCCACGCCCTCGGCTGGGAGATCACCCACAGCGAGGCCGAGTACGCCATGATCACCTCGGGTGGCACGTCCGTCGGCTTCGGCCTGGTGCCCGGGTACACGCCGCCGGCCTGGCCGGACGAGAGCGGCGCCAAGCGCTACCACCTCGATCTGGTCGTCGACGACGTGGCGCTGGCGGAGAAGGACCTGCTGGCCGCCGGCGCGACCCGGCCGGAGCACCAGCCCGGCGGCGAGGGCTGGACCGTGCTGCTCGACCCGATCGGGCAGCCGTTCTGCCTGTGCCCGCGCCGCGAGGGCTGACTCAGCACGGCGGGCCGCGGACCGCATCGCAGCCCGGGTCACCTGAGCGGCGGTGACCGGGGCGTCGTCGACGGCGACGCGCAGTGAGCCCGCCACCGCCACAGCCCTGTGAGAAGGGGCCCCTTCTCGACGCCAGGCGTTAAGAAGGGGCCCCTTCTTGCCGCTATCCGCGGCGGCGGGCGCGGGCGGCCCAGATCGCGTACGCCGGGTCGCGGTCCAGGTTGTGCCGGTCCCGGTCGTAGCGGCGGGTGGTGCGCGGATCGGCGTGACCCATCGCGTCCTGCACGTCCTCCAGCGGCACCCCCTCGGAGCGGGCCGTGGTGGCGAACGCGTGCCGCAACGAGTGCGGCGACAGCCGCGCCCAGGCGGCGATCCCGGCGCTCTGCGCGAGCCGGCGCACCAGCCGGAACACGGCGTGCCGGTCCAGCCGCCCACCGGTGGCGGTGACCAGCAGCGGGCCGGTCAGCTCCGGCACCGTCACGCCCCGGGCGGCGGCCCGCTCGGCCAGGTAGGCGTCGAGCGCGTACGCGGTGCCGGGGGTGAGCGCGCGGCGGCGTACCTTGCCCCCCTTGCCGACGAAGCGGACGCTGCGGTGACCGCGCTCCGCGCCCAGGTCGGCCAGGTTCAGCGAGACCAGCTCGCCGACCCGCAGCCCCAGGTCGGCCAGGAGCGCCAGCGCGGCCCGGTTGCGGGCCGCGGTCGGGCCGGTGTCCGCCTCGGCGGCGGCCAGCAGCGCGTCGACCTCCTCCGGGCTGAGCCCGACGGTCGCGGAGTGGTCCCGGTCGACCCGGGGCCGGTCCGCCGCGGCGACCGGGTTGGCCGGCACCGCGCCCAGCTTCACCAGGAAGTCGTACCAGCTCGACAGCGCGGAGAGCCGGCGGGCCACGGTGGCCGGGGTGAGCGGACGCCCGTCGCGCCCGCGCGGGGTGGACTCCAACTCCCGGCCGTACGCGTTGACGTCGAGGAAGGTGACCCGCAGCGGCTCCACGCCGTGCTCGGCGCACCAGCGCAACCAGCCGGTGACGTCACGTCGGTAGGCGTCGCGGGTGTGCTCGGACAGGCGCCGGTTGCGCAGCCACGCCTCGGTGAAGTCGGCCGGGCCGCCGGGCAGGGCGGGACGCGCGCGGGGCAGCACCTCGGGACGCGGCATGTGAGAAAGGTTCTCAGCCGGTGGCGTGTTTCGCGACGAGGCGCGCCCGGGAAGGATTTCCGGCAGGGGTTACCGTCACCTGATGCGCGCCAGTCGGCTGGTCTCCCTGCTGCTGCTCCTGCAGACCCGGGGGCGGATGACCGCCGGGGAACTCGCCGACGCCCTGGAGGTGTCGGTGCGGACCGTCTACCGCGACGTCGAATCGCTCGGCGCCGCCGGCGTCCCGGTGTACGCCGACCGGGGTCCGGCCGGCGGCTACCGGCTGTTGGCCGGCTGGCGCACCCGGCTCACCGGGCTGACCGGGCCGGAGGCCGACGCGCTGTTCCTCGCCGGGCTGCCCGGGCCGGCCGCCGAGCTGGGCCTGGCCTCCGTGGTGGCCGCCGCCGAGCTGAAGGTGCGCGCCGCGCTGCCCGGGGAACTCGCCGACCGCAGCGGCCGGGTGCGGCAGCGGTTCCACCTGGACGCGCCCGGCTGGTTCCGCCACCCCGAGCCCGTGCCGCACCTGGAGACGCTGGCCGGCGCCGTCTGGGAGGACCGGCTGGTGCGGTTGCGCTACCGGCGCTGGCGGGCCCCGCGCGAGGTGACCCGGCTGGTCGCCCCGCTGGGCGTGGTGCTCAAGGCCGGACGGTGGTATCTGGTGGCCTGGTGCGACGACGAGGTGCGCACCTACCGGGTCGGCGCGGTGCTCGACGCGGCGGTCACCGACGAGCGCTTCGACCGGCCCGACGGATTCGACCTGGCCGCCTACTGGCGGGAGTGGACCGCCCGCTACGAGCGCGACGTCTACCGGGGGCAGGCGCGGATCCGGCTCACCGTCGCCGCGCTGGAGTTCATGCCGTACGTCTTCCCGCCGGAGATGAGCCGGGCGGCGCGGGCGGCGGCCGGCGAACCCGGCCCGGACGGCTGGCTGGAGACGACCGTGCCGATCGAGTCGGTCCGCCACGCGCACACCGAACTGCTCAAGCTCGGCGCCGAGGTGGAGGTGCTGGCACCGGCGGAGCTGCGCGAGCGGTTCACCGCGACCGCCCACGCGCTGACCCGGCTGTACCCGGCGGGGGACGCCGACGCGGGACCGGCCGGGGCACCGGCCTCCCCCGCGTCGGCGTGAGGCGCGCTCAGGCGGTGGCGAGCTGCCGGCGGCCGTCGGCCTCGGCGGTCGTGGCCACCGCGATGCGGCGCGGCTTGGCGCGCTCGGCGATCGGGATGCGCAGGGTCAGCACGCCGTTGTCGTAGCCGGCCTCCAGCCGGTCGGTGTCCAGCGTGTCGCCGAGAAAGAGCTGCCGGGTGAACGTGCCCATCGGCCGCTCGGCGGCGACCAGCTCGACCTGCTCGCCGGTGGGCCGGCGACGCTCGGCGCGGACGGTGAGCACGTTGCGCTCGACCGTGCAGTCGATGCTGTCCGGGTCGACGCCGGGCAGGTCGAACGCGGCGTAGAAGTGGTCGCCGTCGCGGTAGGCGTCCAGGTGCATCACCGCCGGCCGGGCGGTGGTGCCGAAGAACTGCTCGGCGATCCGGTCGATCTCGCGGAACGGGTCGGTACGCATCAGCATGGCCCCTGCCTCCTCGGTTCTCCTGGTCCAAGGCCTTTTGTTGAGTCGGGGTGACTCAACTTCCGGTTTCTGTTTTAGCGCGCCGCCGACGGGTCGTCAACTCGCGCCGGCAGTGACTTCTCGAACCAGTGCTGCGCGTACGGGCCGGCGGTGAACGCCGGGATCTCCCGGTAGCCGTGCCGGGCATAGAGGGCGCGCGCCTCGACCAGGTCGGCGCGGGTGTCCAGCCGGATCCGGTCCGCCCCGACGTCGCCCGCGTACGCCTCGACGGCGGCGAGCAGGGCGGCCCCGCCGCCGGTGCCCCGGCGCGCCGGACGCACGTAGACCCGGGTCAGCTCCGCCCAGCCCAGGCGCCACCGCAACCCGGCGCAGCCGGCGAGCCGGCCATGGTGCCGGGCCAGCACCAGCAGCCCGGTCGGCGGGGCCAGATCGTCGCTGGGCAACTCCGCCAGCGCGGCGTCGACCTCGCCGGGCCGCTCCGGGCGGCGGTACCAGCGACGGACCATCTCCGACATGTACTCGCGCAGCAGCACGGCCGCGTCCGGGGCGTCGGCCCGGGCGAGGTGGGTCGTCCAGCCGGTCACGGGCCGGTCCGCCAGTAGACGCCGTGCTCGCGGGTGAGCAGCAGGTCGTCGATCAGATAGCGGCGCAGCGTGACGTGGTCGGCCTCGCCGCCGGCGCACCAGTGGCGCAGGGCGTCGTCCACCGCCCGCTCCGGATAGCGCACACCCGGCTCGAAGGTGCGCTCGGTGATGTGCTCCAGCACCACCCGCCGCCGGCCACGCTGCGCCGGCAGCCGGATCAGCGCGCCGTCGCGCAGGAACGTGCGCCGGATCGCCTCGCGCGGGTCGGCCGCCGGAGCCGACGCCGGAGCCGACGCGGCGGCCCGGGCGAACTCACGCAGCCGGTCGGCGTCGACACGCAACCCGGCGCCGTCGTCGGCCAGCACACCCGCGTCGGTGAGCCGCCGCACGGCGGTCGCGGCGTCCCGGGCGGACAGGCCGGTGCGGGCCACCACGGCGGACACGTCCCGGGCGCCGAGCACGATCGCGGCGAACACGACACGGCGACGCTCGTCGGCGAGCGCCCCCGCGAGAGCTTGTGCGGTCATGGCCGGCAGCCTGCCAGCGGCACGGCGGGGCAGCCAGGCGTTTTCGCCTTCCACCTCGCCGCTCCGCCCACACGCGGGCGGCTCCCGCCCCGCCGCCGGACCCACGCCGAGCGCACGGGCGGCTGCCCACCGGGACGGGTCACCGGCGCGCCGACTCAGGCCGCGACGACCGTGGTGAAGTCGACGCCGGCGGTCTCGACGGTGCCGGCGGTGCGGCCCGGGGCGCTCTGGAACCGCCAGTAGAGGTTGGTGTGCGCGACGACCTGCGCCGGCGGCGGCGCCCCGTAGGCGGACAGGTCCTCGGTGGTGTGCGCATCGGCGACAAGCGTGGTGTCGTAGCCGCGGGTGAAGCCGCCGTGCAACGTCGAGCGCACGCAGGCGTCGGTCTGCGCGCCGGCCACGATCAGGTGGCCCACCCGGGCGGCGGCGAGCACCTGCTCCAGGTCGGTGTCCTCGAACGAGTCGCCGTAGGCCTTGTGCACCAGCGGCTCGTCGGCGCGGCGCGTCAGCTCCGGCACGAGCTGCCACGCCGCGCTGCCGACGGGCAGGTCGTCGGCGTGGTGCTGCACCCAGACCACGGGGACGCCGGCGGCGCGGGCGCGCTCGACCAGGGCGGCGATGTTGGCCACCACGCGGTCGCGGTCGTGGGCGTCGCGCACCACGCCGTTCTGCACGTCGACGACGATCAGGGCGGTGCGCGGGCGGTCGGCGAGGGTGCTCATGACGGGACTCCTTCGGCGGCTGTCGTCGAGACGAACCTAACCCTGGCCCCCGACACTTCCGCGCCGGCTCAAAGGCGGTGCCCGGTGGTGGCGTCCACGTGCCCGGGCACCGTGTCGTGCCGGTCGCCGACACTTGACGTGCCGGACGGCTCGAACATCAGGATCGACGCGCCGTCCGGCGCGTACGGCCGGTGCGGCACCCCGCGCGGCACCACGAACACCGCGCCGCGCGGCAGCGTGACCTCGCGCTGCCCGCCGTCGGCGCCGTCGCGCAGCGCGATGCGCAGCTCACCGTCGAGCACCAGGAAGAACTCGTCGGTGTGGTCGTGGCTGTGCCAGACGTGCTCGCCGGCCACCTTCGCGATCCGCACGTCGTAGTCGTTGACCGTGGTGACTATCCGTGGACTCCACAGTTGGTCGAAGCGGGCCAGGGCGGCGGCCAGCTCGATCGGTTCGGCGCTCATCCGGCCATCCTCGCGCACCGCCGCGCGTCACCGGAAGCGGCGCATGACGGCGTCGACCACCGTGCGGCCGAGCCGCCGCCGATAGGGCGCCACGGCCGCACGGCCGGCCATACTTGTCGCCATGCTCTGGGGTGTCAGCGGACCGCTCTTCCTCCTCGACTACCTGGGCGCGGTGACCGTGGCCGTCGCGGTCGCGGTGGCGGTGCGGGAGCTGACCGGGCACCGGGCCCGCGGCGCCCCGCCCGACCTGGTCGAGCTGGCCTACCTCACCGACCGGGCACTGCTGGCCTGCCAGGTCGGGGTGGCCGCGCTGCGCCGCGCCGGCGGGGTGACCGTCGGCGAACTGACCACCCTGCGGGCCGAGGGCCCGCCGCCGGCCCGGTCCCCCGCGCTGGTGCGCGCCCTGCACACCGCGCTGCGCCGCCCGCAGACCTGGGCCGCGGTGCTCGCCGACCCCGACGTCGCTCGGGCGTTGCGCCGTGGCGTCGGCCGGCTGGCCCGCGACGGCTGGCTGCTCACCACCGCGCAACGGCGGCGGGTCGCCCTCGGCACCCTGCCCCTGTTCGCGGTCGCCGCCGTCGGCGTGGCCCGGCTGGTGGACAGCGCGGTCGAGGGGCGCGCCGCCGGCGGGCCCGCCTCCGTGGCCGGGCTGCTGCTCTGCTGCCTGGCCACCGCGCTGGGCGGCTGGTGGCTGACCGAGGTGCCCGAGACCGGCGCCGCCGCCCGCCGGCTGCTGCGCCGGCTGCGTCACGAACACGCCGACCTGGATCCCGAGCGCCGCCCGCGCTGGCAGGGCCGCGACACCGACGCGCTGCTGACCGCCATGGCGCTGTTCGGGCCCCGGCCGTTGCTCGCCGTCGACCCGGCCTTCGCCGTGCAGGTCGGCGTCGACCCGGAGCGCGGACGCCCCCGCCCCGAGCGCCGGCCCGCCCGCCGCTGAGCCCGCCCGGCGGCGATCAGCCGCGCCGGCCGACGGTTCCCGGAGGTACGACGCCCTGGTGCCAACGCGACGCGCGGCGCGGGCCACCGGAGCGCCGGGACATCGACCGGATCAACCCGGCGTGCACCCGCTGCTCGTCGCGTTCGGTGAGCCCGAGCTGGTTGTGCAGCAGGTGCACCATGCCGAACGCCGCGGCGCCGTCGTCGCCGGACGCGTGCCGGTGCGTCTCCAGCAGCCGGGACCAGCAGGTCAGCGGGTGCTGCTCGGTGGCCAGCGCGGCGGTGATCCGCCGCCACCTCGCCGGCGGCACCACCGCGGCCTCCCGGGCGCCGGCCACCACAGGTGCGTCGTCGACCCGCAGCGCGGGACAGGTGCGCACGGCCGCCACCATGGTCAGGTCCACGGCGGCGCCGAGGCGGGCCGGCCGGCTCGGCGTCATCCCGATCAGCCCCACCGCCACGTCGACCAGCCGCAGATCCGGCGTCGGCGGCCCGGCGAGCTGTGGCAGGCGCGTCGGGCCGTGCGCGCCGACCGCCGCGCAGAGGCCGGCCAGCCGTGCCGCCAGCAGCCCCGGCGCGCCACCGAGCAGGTGGATGTCGACCACCCGCGGCGACTGGCGGGTGAACGACCAGCCGGACAGCTCCCCGACGCTCTGCAACTCGCGCAGCAGCGGGCCGATCCCCCGCGTCACGAACGCGTCAGCCACCGCGGCGCGCGGCGGCAGCAGGCATCGGAACACCTGCCAGCGACCGGGCGTGCCCCCCTCGGCCCCGATCTCCGGTGGAGTGTCCGGACAGGATCGATCACGCGTCGTCATGAACGGTTTCCCCCAACGTAGGCGTCGCACCCGCCGCAGTCGACGGTAGGCGACACCACCCGATGCGACAGTAGGGAAAACCCGACAGTGAGGTGAACTGAACGCCGGTCGGGTGACGCGCCGCGGGCGGGCCCGCGGCCGACGTGGTCGTTGACCACGGCCGATTCCTCTTCCAAGCCGACAAGATCGAGCCGGTCTCGCGATCGTGCCGGTGGTGTGCCGATCGTACAGTGGGACCGGGCGCTCGCCCCGACGCCGGCGACGTTCCCGTGCGGCCCGGGCCCGGCCGCACGGTCCACAATGGGCGAACCTGGGGGCGGCTGATGCGGGACCGGACCATGCCACCCGGCGTCGCCCGACCTGACCGCGTCGACGCGGACCGGCCCGCGGTGTGTCGGTGACCGTCGTCGAGCCGGCGTCGCCCGGCAGCCCCCTGGAGCCGATGATCGGTCGAAACTGCGCGCTCGACCTGTTCGACCGGGCGTTGTGCGCAGCGCGCGCCGGGCAGCCGTCGTTGCTGGAGTTCGCCGGCGACCCGGGCTGCGGCAAGACCCGACTGCTGCGCGAACTGGCCGTTCGGGCCGGGCAGGCGGCCGTGCCCGTGCTCGCCGCCGCCGGCCGCGACGGCGACCGGATGCTCGACGCGCTGGGCGACCCGGCCGCCGCGGTCACCCAGGCGGCACGCCGGCCCGGTCCGGTCGCGGGCGCCCGGGTGCTGCTCCTGGACGACCTGCACCTCGCGCCACCGGCGGTGGCGGCGCTGCTCGCCCGGTTCGCGCAGGCCCCGCCGGCCGGGCTGCTGCTGGTCGTCGCGTACCGGCCGCGCCAGATGCCCGGCTGGGCCACCGCCGCGCTCGGCGGCGTCGTCCAGCTGAACCGTCGCACGTTCACCCTGTCGCCGCTGGACCCGGACGGCGTGGCGGCGCTGCTCGGCGTGCCGGACGGCCGGGCCGGGCAGCGCGTGCACCGCCTCTCCGGCGGCGTGCCCCGCTACGTGCTGGCCTACCGTCCCGAGGCGCTCGACGGCGCGGTGGCCGCCCTGCGGGGCCTGCCCGCGGAGCTGCCGTTCGAGGTCACCGCCGCGGTCCAGCTCGACGTGGACGCGCTCGAGGCCGACCAGCGAGAGATGCTGGAGGCCGTCTCGGTGTGCGCGGAGGGGTTCGAGCCGAACCTCGCCGGCGCGCTCGCCTGCCGGGACCCCGCCGCCACCAGCGACCTGCTGGACGGGCTGGTCGCCGCCGACCTGCTGCGCACCGACCCGGCGCTCGCGCCGACCCTGCGGTTCCGGCACGAGGTCGACCGGGCCGTGGTGTACCGCTCGCTCTCCCCCGGCCGGCGACGCCGCCTGCACGCCGTCGCCGCCGACCTTCTGCGCGACCTGGGCCACCCGGTGACCCGCTACGCCGAGCACCTCTCGGCCGGCGGGCAGTGCGCCGATCCGACGGCTGCCGACGCGCTGATCGAGGCGGCGGAGGACCCGCAGACCCCGCGGCTGGACGCCATCCGGTGGTTGACCGGGGTACGCTGGCGGCTGCCCGACGCCGGGCCGGTCGACCCGCGCCGGATCCGCCTGGACTTCGCCTCCGCCGACGCCCTGGTCGGCGCCGGCCGCCTGCGGCAGGCCCGGACCCTGTTGCAGGACCTCAGTCGCCGGGCACTGCCGCACGAGGACCAGCGGGTGCGGGCGCTGGTCGCCCGGGCCCGCGTCGAGCGTCTGCTGGGGCGGCCGTTCGACGCGTACGCCCTGCTGCTGCCGCGGCTCGACGCCCCGGCCGGGCCGCGTGCGCGCTTCGAGATGACCGTGGAGGCGGCCGTGGCGGGCGCGCTCTGCGGCGCGGCCGGCGCCGGGCAGCACGCGCGCGACCTGGACCGGCTCGCCGACCAGCTCGGCGAGCCGGGGTGCCGGACCACCGCGACGGTGGTCCGCTGCTTCGTCGCCGCGCACGTCGACTGTGGTTTCCCGGCCGAGGAGGCGCTGGGTCGCGTGTCGTCCGAGGTGGACGCGCTCGCCGACGACGAACTGGCCCGGCACCCCGACCTGCTGGCGCTGCTGGCCTGGGCCGAGCACCTGCTGGAGCGGGACCGGTCGGCGTTGCACCACCTCGACCGGGCATTGGACATCTGTTGCCGCGCCGGCCTGGTCGCGCTGACCCCGTGGCTGTTGATCGGCCGGTGCGCGGTGACGTGCCGGCTGGGCAGCCTCGACCGGGCCCTCAGCGAGGGCGAGGACGCCGAGGAGGTGGCCGTCGCAATGGGGGTCGAACCGATGGTCGGGCTGGCTCGGGCGTACCGCGCCATCGCGCTCGCGTGGCGGCGCGGCCCCGCGGCGGCCCGCCAGCTCGCCGAGACCGCCGTCCTGGATGCCGCCACCCGGCGGCCCAACTGGTACGACGGCGTGAGCCAGCGGGTGGCGGTGCGGCTGCGGTTCCTGGCCGGCGACCGCGTCGGTGCGGCGTCGGCGTTGTTGCGTGCCTGCGGCGGCGGGGAACTCGATCAGGTGGAGGTGTCCGGCCGGGCCTGCTGGGCCTCGTCCCTGGCCGAGATGACCCACCGTGCCGGCCGGCGGGACGAGGCGCTGCGCTGGCTGGCGGTGGCCGGGCGGCACGCGCAGCGGCTGCGGCTGCGCGGGCAGAGCGCCATGGTGCGCATCAGCCGGGCGCGGCTGACCCTCGACACCGATCCACGTGGCGCGGCGGAGCTGGCCGGCGCCGCCGCTGACAGCTTCGCGGACATCGGCTGGCGGTTGGACGAGGCGTCGGCCCGACTGGTCCGGGCCCGGGCGTTGTGCGACGTGCGGGAGTGGACGGCCGCCGAGGTGGAGCTGGCCGAGGCCCGCCGGATCGCCGATCTGGTCGGCTCGCCGCCGCTGCGGCGCACGGTGGCCGGCGTGCAGAGCCGGGCGGCCGGTGCCGCGGGCCGCAGCCCCGACGGCGCGTCCCGCGGCGAGCTGACGCTGACCCGGCGGGAGTGGGACATCGCCCGGCTGGTCGCGGCGGGGGCGAGCAACGCGGAGGCCGCGGAGCAGGTGTACGTGACGGTGAAGACGGTGGAGGCCCACCTGACCCGGATCTTTCGCAAGACCGGAGTTTCCTCCCGGGCGGCGTTGGCGGCACTGTTGGCCAGTGGCGCGGTCAACTACCGGGGGCCCGGCTAGCTGCCCGTTCCGCGCGGGCGGGCGGAAGAGAGATGAAGGATAGGGGACCGCATGGTGGTGTCGGACATCTAGGTTCCTGTCATACTGAGATCCGATATCTTGTCTCCCACCATCCGGCACCCGTTCCAGCAGATCGGACGGCCTCGCTGCCCCACCGGACGGACATGCGCAGGAAGGCATCGCCGTGAGCCAATACATCATCACCATCGTCCCGGTGGAGGACGACGGCGAGCAGATCAGCGGCCCGGTGGCCCAGACCGTCGTCCGGCTGGACACCGGCGACGGACACCCGGTCGTCCGGGAACTCACCGTCCGCGCTCCGCAGAGCGCCGGGCTGACCGGCGAGCTGCCGTACGTCGACTTCGACGCCCTGCTGCGCGCCTTCGTCCCCCCGCAGGACCGCGAGCGCGCCCGGAGCACCGGTGCCGGCGACCGCCCCGAGCCGGGTGTCGGACCGGTCCCCACGGCCACCGCCGTCACCAGCGCCGTCACCCCCCCGGCCATCCCCGGCCCGCCGCGTCCGGCCCGCCGGGCGACCGAGCCGGAGCGGGTCAGCCGGCTCAAGAGCGGGCGGGCCTACCGCCGGGCGCCCGACCCGGCCGACCTGGAGGCGGTCTACGAGCAGGTCGGCACCATCAGCCGGGTGGCCGAGCACTTCGACGTGCCGGTGCACACGGCGCAGGGCTGGATCAGCCGGCTGCGCCGCCGGCACGGCTCCGAGGTGAGCGCGGGCTGACCGCCCGCGGCTCCGCTCAGCCCGCGCCAACCAACGCCTCGACGACCGCCGGTGCCGCCTCGTCCAGCCACCGCCCGATACCCACCTCGGCCGTGTCGAGTTCGCGTTCGAGCACGCACAGCCCGGGCGCCGGCACGCAGGCGCCCACCTCGGCCAGCAGCGCGCCCAGGTGGGTGTCGACGACGCGGCGGTGACCGGCCCGGGCCGCGGTCATCAGCGGCACCGCCACCACGCCGGTCAGCGCGCCGCGGGGCAGCACGTCCACGAAGAGCTTCAACAGACCGCTGTACGCCGCCTTGAAGGTGGGGCTGGCCACCAGCAGCAGCCCTGGGCGGCGGACCGACTCCAACGCCTCGTCCAGCACCTCCGGTCGGCTGCCCTGACCGACCAGCTCCGCGGTCAGCTCGGACAGGTCGATCACGCCCGGCCGGCCGACCGGCGTGGGGCCGGCGGCCAGCCGCTGGTGCAGCGCCACCGCGGCGCTCAGGGCAACGGCCCGGGTGCGGGAGTGCGGCTTCGGATTGCCGATCACCACGGTCATCGGCAGGTGCCGCGCGGACGCCGACATCACCGCGCCGCCAGCTCGGGCGCCCGGCCGGCGTCCGCGGCGAGCAGGCCGTCGTGCCGGAGCAACGGCAGCACCCCCTCACCGACCCAGTACGCCTCCTCCAGGTGCGGCTGCCCGGAGAGGATCAGGTGGTCGACGCCCGCGGCGTGGTACTCGGCGATCCGTTCGGCGACCTCCTCGTGGCTGCCCACCAGCGCCGCGCCGGCCCCCGGGCGGACCAGCGAGTAACCGGCCCACACGTTCGGATGGACCTCCATCCGGGCGTTGCCGCCGGCATGCAGTGCCGCCGCCCGGCGCTGCCCTTCCGACTCGGTACGGGAGAACCGTTTGAGCGCCGCGTCGATGCGCGCCTGGTCGACGCCCGCGAGCAGCCGCTCCGCCTCGGCCCAGGCATCCCGCGCGGTGTCCCGGCTGATCACGTGCAGCCGGCTGCCGGTGCGCAGCGTCCGGCCCGCCTCCGCCGCCCGGTCGCGGGCCCGTTTCAGCAGGTCGCCGAGGAGGGCGGGGGTCTCACCCCAGGCGAGGTAGACGTCCGCGTGGCGGGCGGCGGCCTGCTGGGCGGCGGGCGACGAACCACCGAGGAACACCGACGGTGCGGTCTCCGGTGGCCGGGCCAGCAGCGCGCCGCGTACCCGGTAGTGCTCGCCGGTGTGGTCCACCGGCTGACCCGACCAGAGCCGGTTCACGATCGCCAGGAACTCCTCGGCCCGGGCGTAGCGGGCGTCGTGATCCAGCCAGTCGCCGTAGCGGTGCTGTTCGTCCGGGTCGCTGCCGGCGACGATGTTGAGCAGGACCCGGCCGCCGGTGACCCGGTCCAGGGTCGCGGCCATCTGGGCGACGAGCGTGGGTGAGACGAGCCCCGGCCGCAGCGCGATCATGAACTTGAGCCGTTCGGTCTGCGCGGCCAGCGCGGACGCCATGATCCACGGGTCCTCGCAGAACAACCCCGCCGGGGTGAGCACACTGGCGAAGCCGAGCCGGTCGGCGGCCTGGGCCACCTGGGCGAGATAACCGACGTCCGGGCGGCGGCGGGTGATCCGCGCCGGGCGGGCGCCGTTGCGCGGCGGCTCGGCCAGGTCCCGGCCGTCGCCGTGCGAGGGCAGGAACCAGTGCAGTTCCAGTGGCATCGGGTCACTCCCCCCTCGGCGCGGTGTCGAAGCGCGCGGGCATGGCGGTGATCGCGTTCATGAAGTTGGTCCGCATCCGGCGCACCGGTCCGGTCAGCCGCAGGCCGGCCAGGTGCGGGCGGATCGCGGTGAGGAAGGCCGCCATCTCCAGCCGGGCCAGGTGCGCGCCGAGACAGAAGTGCGGTCCGATGCCGAACGCCAGATGCGGGTTGGGGTCGCGGCCCAGGTCCAGCCGGTCCGCCTCGGCGAACGCCTCCGGGTCCCGGTTGGCCGAGCTGTAGAAGACGACAACCTTGTCGCCGGCGGCGATCCGGGCGCCGTCGAGCACGGTGTCGCGGGTGGCGGTGCGGCGGAACTGCATGATCGGGGTGACCCAGCGCAGCAGCTCCTCCACCGCCGGCCCGGTCAGGTCCGCCTCGGCGATCAGCCGGTCCCGTTGCGCGGGGTGCGCCAGCAGCGCCTGCACCCCGCCCGAGATCAGGTGCCGGGTGGTCTCGTTGCCGGCGATGACCAGCAGCAGCCACAGCTGGCACAACTGCGCGTCGGTCAGCCCCCGGCCGTCGGACTCGGCGTGCACGAGCAGGCTCATCAGGTCCTCGGTGGGCCGGGCCCGCCGCTGGGCGGCGAGCTGCCGGACGTACGCGAAGGCCGCCGCGAAGGTGTCCCGGTAACGCGGCACGCTGCCGCCGCCGTGCTCCGGGTCGTCGAAACCGACCAGGTTGTTGCTCCACTCGAACAGCAGCTTGCGGTCGGTGGCCGGCATGCCCAGCAGGTCGGTGAGGACCAGCAGCGGCAGCTCGGCCGCCAAATCGGCCACCACGTCGACGTCACCGGCGGCCACCGCCCGGCCGACCACCTCCTCGGCGTGCCGGGTGACCAGCTCATGCAGGCGTCCCACGGCGCGGGGGGTGAACGCGCCGGCCACCAGGCGCCGCACCCAGGCGTGCTCCGGGGCGTCCATGTTGATCAGAAGCTGCCGGTTGCGGTCCAGATCCTGCGGCGTACGCGGGTCGGCGAGGAACGCGCCGCCGGCGGCCGAGGAGAACAGCGCCGGGTCACGCGAGACCGCCGACACGGCGGCGTAGCGGGTGACCGCCCAGAAGCCGCGCCCCCGCGACGTCGTCTCACCGTCCTGGTCGGTACGGGTCAGCGCGACCTCGTCGACCCAGGCGACCGGCGCCTCCCGGCGCCGCCGGGCGAACTCGGCGTGCGGCACGCCGGTCAGGTACGTCGCCGGGTCGGCGAGCAGCCCCGGCGGGGCCGGCGCGTGCCGGTGGCGGTCCCGCAGCGCCGCGCGCGGCACCTTGCCGGTGGGTTCCCGGGGGATCCGGTCGACCAGCTCGTAGGAGCGCGGCACCTTGAACCCGGCCAGCCCGGCGCGGCAGTGCGCGTCCAGGATCGCCTCGACGCCCTCGACCGGCCAGGCCGGGTCGAGCTGCACCAACGCCCGGACCTGTTCGCCGAACTCGGCGTCCGGCACCCCGACGACCACCCCGTCGGACACCGCCGGATGGGTCAGCAGCACGGCCTCCACCTCGGCCGGATACACGTTGACCCCGCCGGAGACGATCAGTTCCGCCGAGCGTCCGGTGAGGTACAGGTAACCGTCGTCGTCGAGCCGGCCGAGGTCGCCGAGGGTGAAGGTGTGCGGGGCGACGTGCGCCTGTTCGGTCTGCTCGGGGGCGTTGTGGTAGTGGAAACCGCGACCCGGGGGGCGCCGCACGGCGACCCTGCCCTCCTGCCCGGTCGGGACCGGGCGGCCCTCGTCGTCGACCACCAGGACCTCGGTCGGCGGCGCCGCCCGCCCCACCGTGCCGGGGCGGGCCAGCCAGGTGTGCGAGTCGGCGAGGGTGACGATGCCGGCCTCGGTGGCGGCGTAGTACTCGACGAAAACCGGACCCCACCAGTCGATCATCGCGCGCTTGGTCTCCGGCGGACACGGACCGCCGCCGTGCCAGATGCGGGCGAGGCTGGCACCGGAGAACGCGGCCCGGGTGGCCTCGTCGACCCGCAGCAGCCGGATGAACTGCGTCGGCACCAGGTGACTGATGGTGATCTTCTCGTCGTCGATCACGCGCAGCGTCTCGACCGGGTCGAACCGCCGGCGCATCACCAGGGTGCAGCCGCGCAGCAGCGGGAACTGGGCGAAGAACAGTTGGGCCGAGTGGTACCAGGGGCCCACCAGCAGCGCCCGCCCACTCGTCGGGATGCCCAGCCCGCCGCCGAGCGCGGCCGTCGTGCCGGCCACCCGCTCGAGCGGCGCGCCGACGGTGAGCAGCGGGTTGACCACGCCCTTGGGCCGGCCGCTGGTGCCCGAGGTATAGAGCAGGACCCCGCCGGAGACCGCCGGCCCCGCGTCGCCGGCGGGCAGCTCGGCGAGCGGGGTGAAGCCGTCCCCGCCGTCCACGGTGACCAGCACCTCGGGCGCCTGCGGCACCCGGTCCACGGCGGCGCGCACGCTCGCGGCGTAGCCGGCCTCGGTGAGCACCGCGCGGGCACCCGAGTCCGTCAGGATGTGGGCGATCTCCGGTGCGGTCAGGTGCCAGTTGACCGGCACCGCCACCAGTCCGGCGTGCACGCACGCGAGCAGCGCCTCGAAGGTCTCGTGCCGGTTGCCGAGCACGAACGCCACCCGGTCGCCGACGGTGAGGCCGGCGCCGCGCAGCGCCCCGATCCACCGGTCGACGCCGCGGTCCAGCTCCGCCCACGTGCGTGTGCCGTCCTCGTCGACCAGCGCGGCGTCGCCGCCCCGCTCCCGCACCATGTTCTCCAGCAGCTCGGCCACTCGAACCTCCTGTCTGTGCGTGGTTCAGGCCGTCAGGTCCGGGCTGACGGCCAGGACGTGCTCGGCCACCGGCCGGAAGTTGAGCCGGGCGATCCCGGCGGTGCCGATGTCCGCGCGCGCCGCCCGGGCCGCCCCGTCGGGGATCAGGACCAGCTCGCCGGCCGCCTGCGCGAGCAGTTGCACCTGGCAGCAGCGGTCCATGGCGAGAAACCACCAGGCCGCCTCGGCCACCGACCCGCCGACCGTGAGCAGGCCGTGGTTGCGCAGCACCACCGCCTTGCCGGCGCCCAGGGTCGCGGCGATCCGGTCACCCTCCGCGCCGTCGAGCACCACCCCGCCGTACTCGTCGTAAACCTCGTGGTCCTCGAAGAAGGCACAGGCGTCCTGGGTGATCGGCGCGAGCAGCCGGCCCAGCGCGGAGAACGCCCGGCCGTGGATCGAGTGGGTGTGCGCGGCGGCGTCCACGTCCGGACGCGCCTTGTGGATCGCCGAGTGGATGGCGTAGCCGGCGGGGTTGATCCGGCCCGCTCCGTCGACCACCCGGCCCGCGTGGTCGACCCGCAGCAGGTCGTCGTCGCGGACGTGGCCGAAGTGCCGGCCGAACGGATTGATCCAGAAGGTGTCCGGTTCGATCGGGTCGCGCGCGGTCACGTGACCGCCGGCGCCCTCGTCGAAGCCGGCCAGCGCGAACGCGCGCACGGCCAGCACCAGGTGCCGACGCCGGTACGCCCGCTCCTGCTCCGGGGTGCGTCGCTCAGCCACAGCCACCTCCGGTGTCGGTGTCGTACCCGCCGGCGCCGGCCGGCACCGGTTCCGGCGGCGGCCCGGGCGTGCCGGCGCGGTCGGCGTAGGCGGCGAGGAAGTCGTCGACCCGGTCGAACCCCCAGAACCGGTGCGGGCCGAGCCGCAGGTACGGGATGCCGAAGATGTCGTCGTGGTAGGCGCGCATCAGGCAGTCCACCCCGGCGGCCCGGATCGCGTCGTCGTCGACGGCGCCGAGCACCACCGCCGGGTCGACGCCGGCCCGCCCGGCGACCTCGGTGAGCACCTCCGGCGTGCAGACGTCCTCGCCGCGCTGCCAGCGCGCCGCGATCACCTCCCGGTAGAACGCCTCCCCCGCGCCCCGTTGCCGGGCCGCGAGGAAACCCAGGTGCGGCAGCTCCCACCACGGGTCGATGTCGATCGGCCAGCGCATCGGCAGGTCCAGCCGCCGGGCCTGGCGCTTGGCGTCCTGCAACAGGTAGAGATGCTTCGGCTTGCTCATCTGCACGTAGTGGAAGGTGCCGCCGGCGGCGGTCAACGCCGCCTCGGTACGCGGGTCCGGGTCCCAGTAGGGGATGAACTCCAGCACCTCCTGCGGGCGGTGCAGCGCCCGGGTCAGCCGCTCCACCGCCAGCCAGCTGTACGGGCTGCGGAAGGAGAAGTACAGGCGGGGCGGACGGGGGGCCATCACCGGCTCCCGGCGGTGAGCGCGGCCACGGTCTCCGGGTCGAGGGTGGCCAGCCGGCCCGCCTCCGGCCCTCGGCTGGCCGCGTAGCCGTGCAGGATCGTGGCGGTCGCCACCTGCGTCAACCGGCCGTCGCGGACCACGTGACAGGTCATCCGGGCGTCGTAGGTGACGTCCTTGAGCACGTCGGTGACCGTGAAGGTGATCCACATCGGCTCCTCGATGCGCGCGTCGCCGAGCACCTCGACGCGGGCCCGGGAGACCACCGGGATCCAGCCCCGCTCGCGCAGCATCCGCCCGACCGACACCCCCCGGTCGGCGAGGTAGCGGTCCACCACCTCCTCCAGCAGCCGGACGTAGCCGGCGTGCTGCATGCGCTGCGAGTACTGGCAGTAGAAGTAGGGCACCCGCCAGGCCCAGACGAAGCCGGCGCCGGCGCCGCGCAGGGTGGCGGCCGGGTCGGCGCCGGCGGCCGGGCCGGACTCGCCGGCGGCCGGCTCCTCCAGCAGGCCGGCCAGTTCGTCCGGCAACGGCGCCGACGCCGGCGCGTCCGGCTCGCGGACCAGCGCCACCCGGACCCGGGCCCGGCAGGCGGTGACCGAGCCGCCCGCGCGCGCGATCCGCACCGAGAACCGTCCGGCCGCGCCCGGGGTGGCCGTCACGCTCACCTCGTCGTCGACCTCCAGGACCGCCGGCAGCAGCAGCGAACAGTCCCGCACCGACAACCCCACGCCGTGCTCCAGGTAGAGCCGGCCCGGGCCGTGGCCGCCCTCCCGGAACCACTGCAGGACGCCCTGCTCCACGAGGTACGCGAAGTGTTTGAACCCGATCCAGGTGCGGATGTTGGCCCCCTCGAACCCGGGCCGGGCGGGCAGGGTCACGGGTTCGTGCTGGACCGCCGTGGTCACGGCTTACCTCCTCGGATCGCGGGATCGGGGCAGACCTGCTCGACGAAGACCGTGACGTGCCGGGCCACCTCGACCGCGCGGTCGAGGTGACAGAAGTGGTGGAACTCCGGCTCGAAGACGATGTCGGCGTCGGGCAGTTGGGCGCGTAGGGCGCCCGCGCAGGGGCCGTCCAGGCTGGGGTCCCGCCCGCCGGTGAGCACCTTGGTCGGCACGGACACCGCGTGCAGCGGCAGGCCGGCCGTCGCGGTGAAGTGGTCGAACAGCGCGGTGAACCCGACCGGGCCGATCCGGTCGACCATGATGTCGCGCATCGACGCCAGCGTGGCCGCGTCCAGCCCGGCCAGGCGCGGGCCGAGCCGGTTGCGCAGCCCCTCGTCGATGATCCGGACGAAGTTGGCCTGGGCCCGTTCGTGCACCGCCCAGGTGATCGGCAGGTCGGGTGGGCAGTAGAAGGGCGCGATGAGCATCGCGCCGCGCGGCGTCACCGCCGTCTCGGTGGCCAGCATCTCCAGCACCGCGTTGGCGCCGAGCGAATGACCGACCACGATGTCCGGCGGCGCGGTCATCGCTTCGACGGTCGCGGCGAGCCAGGCCCCGGGGGTGCCGCGACGCCGCCAGTGGTGGTCGGTGCCGGCCTTCCACGGCAGCTCGGCCGCGAGCAGCCGCCAGGTGCGCGGCAGCCGCGCCGCCAGGTGCCGCCAGCTCTGCCAGGTGTCGGACATGCCGTGCACCAGCAACACGGTCGGCGCGCCGGAGTCCGGGCCGGCGACCGGGTGCACGGGGGTGGCGGATGCGGTCCGGGTCATTGCGGCACCGCCCGGACGGTCAGCTCGCGTACCCCGTCGAGCGGGTCGCCGCAGCGCACCCGCACGGCCGGCGTGCCGGCGGTCAGCCGGACGGCGAGCGCGGTGTGCACGACCCCGGCGGCGCCGTAGTGGTCGCCGCCCAGCCGGGCCTCGTCAACCAGCTCGCCGCCGCCGGACGTGCCGTCGCGGACCGGCCCGAGCAGCGCCAGCGGCCGGTCCGTGGAGTCGGCCGGGCCGAGCAGCAGGCAGGCGGCACCGGCGCGCAGCGGCCGCCCGGGCGTGGCGCCGCGCCGGGCCGCGTGCAGGGCCGCGGCCTGCGGGTCGTCCGGTTCGGCGCCGACCACCACCACCCGGTCGGCGCGGCCGGCCCGCAGCAGCAGGCCGGCGAGCCAGATCGCGTCCAGGCCGGCGGTGGCCCCGGAGCAGACGGTGAGGTTCGGGCCGCCGAACCGGAACCAGATCGCTAGCGCGCCGGCGATGACGTTGCTGGAGGCGTTCGGGGCCTCCAGCGGGCCGACCTCCCGCGGCCCGCCGTCGCGCAGCCGGGCGGCGATGTCGCCCACCGTGGCGACGTTGCCCAGGTTGGAGCTCACCACCACGGCGGTACGCGGGTCCGCCGCCCCGGCGCGGCGGGGCGCCTTCGGCGGCAGCCCCAGCGCCCGGTGCACGGCGCACAGGGCGAGCCGGGTGGCCGGCTCCTTGGCCAGCAGGCCCTTGCGGCCGAGCAGCTCGGCGGCCCGCTCCGGCGGCCAGCCCGGCTCGTCGGCGGCGCGGCCGTGCGCCGCGCCGGCCGGCGCACCGCCTCCGCTGGTGCCGCCCGTGCCGGAGGTCGGGCCGACGGTCAGACCGCCGGCCGTGTCGGGACTCGCGGCGCCGGGGTGGAGTCCGGTGCCGGCCAGCAACGTCGGCACGTCGGCCCCGGGCACGTTCAGCGCCGCGCTCAGCACCGCGGCCAGCGGCCGGTCCCGGTCGTTCGTCGCCGTAGCCGGCGGGCGCGCCGCGACGGGATGCCCGGTCGTCACGACGCCTCCAGGAGGGTGACCGCGTTGAGGCCGCCGAAGCCGAACGCGTCGACCTGGGCGACGCGCGGCGCCGCCGCCACCGCCCGGTCGCGGACCAGCCGCAGCCCCGCCGCCTCGCTCGCGAGCCGGCTCAACCCGACCACCGGGGGAACCTGCCCGGTGCGCAGCGCCTCGATCGCGACGGCGACGCTGAGCAGCGCCGACCCGCCGGAGGTGTGGCCCACCGCGCCTTTGAGCGCGGTCACCAGCGGTCCGGGCGCGCAGCCGGCGAAGACCTCGGCGAGCACCCGGGCCTCGGTCTCGTCGTTGAGCGCGGTGCCGGTGCCGTGGGCCAGCACCAGGTCGACCTGCTCGGGTCGGCGGCCGGCCCGGCGGTGGGCGTCGTGCACGGCCCGCAGGATGCCGTCGCGGTCCGGCGCGGTCTCGTGCCCGGCGTCGCAGGACAGCCCGGTGCCCAGCAGCCGGGCCAGGCCCGCGCCCGGCCGGTCCGCCTCGACGACCAGCACGACCGCGCCGTCACCCAACAGCACGCCGGTGCGGTCGGCGTCGAACGGCCGGATCCGCTCGGTCGGCCGGGCGGCGACCCGACCGATCATCGCCAGCATCGACGCGGTGCTGCCGTCGGTGCCGCCGACCAGCACCGCGTCCGCCTCGCCGGTCTCCACCAGATCTTGGGCCAGCGCGAGCGCGTGCCCGCCGGCGCTGCACGCGTTGGCCAGCGTGACCACCCGGTCCACGCCGGGCGCGGCGCCGGTGACGGCCGGGCCGAAGTGCAGCCGCTCGGCGGGAAAGTCGACCCTGCCGGCCAGCGCGGCCCGCTCCACCTCGGCCGACTCGCGCAGCCCGGTGCCGACCAGGCTGACGACGCGGCGGCGCAGCGGGTCGACGCCGGCGGCGGCGAGCGCCTCGGTGACGCAGTCGGCGAGCCAGCGACCGGGACCGAACGGCCGGTCGTCGGCGATCGGGTAGCCGTGGCTCACCCCGACGCGCCGCGGGTCCACCCGCCGCATCGGCGCGGCGCCGCAGTCGCCCCGCAGCAGCGCGTCCCAGGTGGCCGGTCCGTCGCCGAAGCAGGTGCGGACGGCGCTAGCGGTGATCGTCGCCGCCACCGGCCCACCCCCTCACCACGGCCGCCGCCACCCCGCCGTCGCGGGAGCGGGCCGTCACCAGCGCCGGTCGTCCGGCCGCGCCGGGCTCCTCGGCGTGCCGCGCCAGCAGCGCGCCGAAGGCCAGGGCGCCGGCGGCGGCCTGGCAGTCGCCGAGCGCGGGACGGACCGGCAGCCGTTCCACGGCGGCGGGCACCACGTCGGACAGCCCGTCGGAGTCGTCGCCGGCGAGCGCCCAGACGTCGGCGGCGCGGACGTCGGCGGCGGCCAGCGCCCGGCGGGCGCAGCCGGCGAGCCCCGCGTCGGTCGAGTCCGGCGCGAAGCCGGTGGCCACCGAGAGCACCTCGGCGCGGGCGCCGGCCGCCTCGGCGTCGCGGCGGCGCAGCAGGTAGACCGCCGACGCCTCGCCGGCCGGTCCGGCGTCGGTGAGCCGGGCCGCCCAGGCCGTGTTCGGCGTGTACTCCTCCACGCCGCCGACCAGCAGCGCGTCGGCGTAGCCGCGGCGGATGGCGTTGAGCGCGTAGCGCAGCGCGTACAGGAAGGCCAGCGGGCCGCCGGCCACTGTGGCGTTGACGCCGCGCAAGCCGTAGCGGATCGCCGCCTGACCGGCCGCGCAGTTCATCACCGTGTTGGGGAACAGCACCGGGTTGACCAGGTAGGGCTTGTCCTGCACCAGCGTCTCGCGGGAGAAGTCCATGGTGGACTTCAGGCTGCCGGTGGTGGTGCCCAGCACCACCCCGATGCGGTGCCGGTTGTCGTCGTCGGGGGTCAGGTCCCCGTCGGCGAGGGCACGCCCGCACGCCACCATCGCCAGCGCGGTCGCCCGGTCCAGGAAGCTGGTGCCCTTGCGGCCGAGCAGGCCGCGCACGTCGAAACCGGCGATCGCCGGCGCCTCGGCCTCCGGCAGCGGCTCCGCGAACCGGTCCCGCACGTCGCTGCGTACGCCCGTGCCGGCGCGGATCGCGGCGAGCACGTCGGCGACGCAGTCCCCGGCGGCGGACACCACCCCGCAACCGGTCACCACCCCGCTCACCGGATCGCCCCGAAGATCGTGATGGCGTTGTTGCCGCCGAACGCGAACCCGTTGTTCTGCGCCACCCGTACCGTCGCCGGCCGGGCGACGTTGGGCACCGGATCGATCCACGGCAGCTCCGGATCCGGATGGGCCCAGTTGATCGTCGGGGGCAGGAAACCGTGCCGGATGGCGAGGGTGGTGGCGATCGCGCCGAAGCCGCTGGCCGCGCCCATGGTGTGACCGAGCATCGACTTGATCGAGCTGACCGGCGGCACCCGGTCGCCGAAGACCGCCCGGATCGCCCGCGCCTCGCACAGGTCGTTGGCCGGCGTGCCGGTGCCGTGGGTGCTCACGTAGTCGACGTCCGCCGGCTTGATCCCGGCGTTGTCCAGGGCCAGCCGCATGCACGCGGCGACGCTGTCCTCGTTCGGCGCGACCATGTGGTGGGCGTCGCAGTTGAGGCCGTGCCCGAGCACCTCGGCGTAGATCCGGGCGCCCCGGTCACGGGCGTGCTCCAACGTCTCCAGCACCAGCGCCGCGCCGCCCTCACCGGTGAGGATGCCCGAACGGTCCCGGTCGAACGGGCGGCACTGCCGTTCGGTGAGCGCGCCGAGCCGGAAGAAGCCGGCGTGCGCCCAGCGGCACACCGAGTCCGCCCCGCCGGCCACCATCACGTCCGCCTCCCCGGTGTGCAGCAGGTCGTAGGCGTAGCCGATGGCGTAGTTGCTGGCCGAGCAGGCGGTGGTGAGCGTGACCGACTCGCCGGCCAGCCCCAGCTCGGCGCTGACCGCGTAGGCCAACCGCTCGGCGGGCGCCTGGCGCAGCGAGGCCGCCGACATGCTCGGGTAGCCGCCGGTGACTGCTTCCGCCACGAGCTGCTCCACCACCGTCGACTCGCCGCTGGTGGTGCCGATGACCGCGCCGGAGCGCCCCGGGTCGGCCAGCGGCAGCGGCAGGCGCGCGTCGGTCACGGCCAGCCGGGCGGCCGCCGCGGCGAACAACGCCGACCGGCCCCAGTCCTCGACCCGCAACCGGCGCAGCACCTCCGCCGGCCGGAACGCGGGCACCTCACCGGCATACCGGTGCGGGAAGCCGGACGCGTCGAAGCTGGTGATGGGCGCGGCGGCGGAGCGGCCACGACGCAGCCCGTCGGTGAACTCGTCGACCCCGATGCCGATGCCCGACACCGGGCCGAGCCCGGTGACGACTACCCGGTGCACGTCTCAGTCCTGCCAACCGGCGTACCGCGCCACCACCTCGTGCACGGCCTTGAGACTGCGCATCTCGTTCAGTTCGGCCTGCGGGATCTCCACCTTGTAGGTCTTCTCGATCCGGGCCAGGATCTCGATCGCCCGCAGCGAGTCCGCCTCGTACTCCTCGACGAAGTCGGCCGTGTCGGCCACCTCCTCCGGCTCCATCTCGAGCACCTCGGCGACGATCTCCCGAAGCTGCTCCATGTGCTGGTCGCGGTCACTCATCGCGGTTCCTCCCTCTCATTTCGCGGGCTCGGCGATGGCGTCGGCCGCCCGGACGACGGCCATCATCGAGTCGAACTCGGCCACCCGCTGCTCCCCGACCCAGCTGGATCCGGAGGCGAACGCGGCGCCGTCGACGACCTGCTCCAGCCGGACCCGGTGGTGGATCACGTCGCCCGGGTGCACCGGACGCAGCAGGGTGACGTCGCGGGCGGCGGTGAACATCGGCAGCCCCGCCGTGTCCGGCCGCCGCGACAGCAGCCAGAGCACCGCCGCGCCCTGGCCGAACGACTCGATCAGCAGCGAGGCCGGGTAGGCGTACCGGTCGGCGGGCTGCCCCTCGGCGATCCCCCGGTAGCAGGGCTCGCAGCCGCTGACCGCCTTGACGCCGGTCAGGCTCTCGCCCGGCGCGACGTCCTCGACCCGGTCGAGCAGCAGCATCGGGTAGCGGTGCGGCAGCAGGGCGCGCAGCGCGGCGTGGTCCAGTCTCATCGGCTGTCGTCCCCGTCCTCGACCGGCCAGCGGAACTCCGCCCGCACGGTCGCGGCCCGCACCCCGTCGCCGCGTACGCACCGCGCGGTGACCTCGAAGGACTGGTCCTGCGAGACCGGGCCGAGCGACGCCTCGACGGTCAGCGTGTCGCCGGCCAGCAGCGGGGCGAGGAAGCGGGCCGAGCGCAGCCGGTGCAACTCGGGCAGCCGGCCGGCGCAGTGGCCCACCGCGGCGGTGACCGCCTGCCGGACGGTCTCCAGGGTGAACACTCCCGGATAGACGGTCAGCTCGGGGAAGTGCCCGGTCAGATAGACGTCGTCCGGGTCGACGGTGGTGCCGGCGCGCAGGTTGATCCCCCCGCGCGGGCCGGCGGCGACCTCCACCCAGGCGACGGCCGGCAGCGGCGCGGCCGCCTCGGCGTACGTCTGGGCGGGGGTGCGGTCCGGGGCGAAGGCGGGCGCGACGGCGGTCACAGCACGATCCCCCCGTCCACCCGCACGACCTGCCCGGTGAGGTAGGCGGCCCGGTCGGAGAGCAGGAACTCGACCAGCTCGGCGACGTCCTCGCCGGTGCCGAAGCGGCCCAGCGGGATCTGCGTCAACGCCTGGTCGCGCTGCTTCGCCGACAGCGCCGCGGTCATGTCGGTCTCGATGAAGCCGGGGGCGACCACGTTGACCCGGATGCCGTGCCTGGCGACCTCCTTGGCCAGCGAGCGGCTGAGCCCGATGATGCCGGCCTTGCTGGCGGCGTAGTTGGTCTGCCCGGCGTTGCCGGTGACCCCGGCGACCGAGGAGAGGTTGACCACGGCGCCGCGGCGGCGCTTGAGGAAGCGGAACGCGACCGAGCGGCAGGTGTTCCAGGTGCCGGTCAGGTTGGTGTCGATGACGTCGTGCCAGTCGTCGGGGCCCATCAGCACCATCGGCCGGTCCCGGGTGATGCCGGCGTTGTTGACCAGCGCGGTGAGCGGGCCGAGGCGTTTCTCGGCGGCGGCGACGAAGTCGTCGACCGCGGCGCGGTCGGTGACGTCGCAGCTGGCGAACCAGGTCGGCACCCCGTACGCCTCGACCTCCGCCCGGGTCTTCTCGGCAGCCTCGCCGCCGGTGCTGAAGCACCCCGCGACCGCGTAGCCCTCGGCCGCCAGCCGCAGCGCGACCGCCCGCCCGATGCCCCGCGACGCGCCGGTCACCAGCGCGCAGCGCGGCGTCTCACCCGCCGTGTCCATGCCACCTCCGGTCATCCGATCGCCCGTTCCGCCCGCAGCCGCGCCCGGGTGGCCGCGTCCACCTTCAGCTCGTCGAGGATCCGTTCGGTGTCGGCGCCCGGTTCGGGAGCGCCGGACCGCACCGCCGTCGGGGTGCGGGAGAACTTGACCGCCGGCCCGGTCAGCGGCGCGGTGCTGCCGTTGGCCAACTCGGTCTGCTGCACCATCGCGCGGGCCCGCACGTGCGGGTCGGCCGCCGCGTCGGCGAAGGTCTTGACCTTCTCGGCGGTGATCCCGGCGGCGTCGAGGGCGGCGACCACGTCGGCACAGGTCCGCTCGGCGCACCAGCGGGCGAGGACGGCGTTGACCTCGCAGCGGTTGCCCCGGCGCTCCTCGTTGGTGGCGTAGCCGGGCGCCCGGGCCAGCTCCGGCCGGCCGATCACCTCGGCGAGGCTGCGCCAGGAGCGGTCCAGCGCGACGGCGACGTAGACGTGCCCGTCGGCGCAGCGGAAGCAGCCGGCCGGCACCACGAAGTCGGCCTGGTCGCCCCACCGGCGCAGCGGGACCCCGGTCGCGCCGAGGGTCAGGTAGCCGTTGCTGGAGAACAGCAGCGCGTCGAGCATGCTCACGTCGACGTGCTGGCCCTCGCCGGTGCGGTCGCGGTGCCGCAGGGCGGCGAGCGCGCCGATGACCGCGTGCAGGCCGGCGATGTCGTCGGCCAGGAAGGTGGGCGCCTTGAGCGGGGCACCGTCAGGTTCGCCGTTGAGCGACATCCAGCCGGCCGCAGCCTGGGTGGTCGGGTCGTAGCCGGGGCGTCCGGCGTCCGGGCCGTACTGCCCGTAGCCGGAGATGGAGACCAGCACGACGTCGGGTCGCACCTGGCGGCAGGCGCGGTAGCCGACGCCCCAGGCGTCCAGGGTGCCGGGCTTGTAGTTCTCCACCACCACGTCGGCGGTGGCGACGAGCCGCAGGAACACCTCGGCCGCGCCGGGGCGCCGCAGGTCCAGCCCGATGCTGCGCTTGTTGCGGTGCACGCTCTGCCGGAACCAGGACAGGCCGGTGCCGGGGATCCGCGGTGGCATCAGCCCTTCCCGGTTGCCGGGCATCTCCACCCGCAGCACGTCGGCGCCGAGGTCGGCCAGCACGCAGCTGGCGACCGGGCCGGACCAGACCTTCGTCACGTCGAGCACGCGCACGCCGTGCAGCGGTCCGGGCAGGTCGGCGCGCGCGTCGGCGTAGAACGCGGCGGCGTCGGTGGCGGTGCGGTCGGTGTCCATGCCCGCCTACTCCCGCACCAGCAGCGAGGCGGTGCCCAGCGAGCCGCCGCAGCACATGGTGACCAGCGCGCTGTGCCGGTCGCGGCGCTCCAGTTCGTGCAGCGCGGTGACCAGCAGCCGGGCGCCGCTGCTGCCCAGCGGGTGCCCGAGCGAGATCGCGCCGCCGTTGACGTTGACCCGGTCCAGGTCGGCGTCGTGGTGCGCGGCCCAGGACAGCACGACCGCCGCGAACGCCTCGTTGACCTCCACCAGGTCGATGTCGGCCAGGCTCATGCCGGCGCGTTTGAGCAGCTTGCGGGTGGCGACGGTGGGCCCGTCGAGCAGGTAGTAGGGGTCCGCGCCGGTGACCACCTGATGGGCCAGCCGGGCTCGGGGCCGCAGCCCGAGAGCGGTGGCGCGTTCGCGGGACATCCACAGCAGCGCCGACGCGCCGTCGGAGATCTGCGAGGTGGTGGCGGCGGTGTGCCGGCCGTCGGGGACCACCGGTCGCAGCGCGGCCAGGCCCTCGGCGGTGCTGTCGCGGATGCCCTCGTCGGCGGTGACCAGCGTGCCGTCGGGCAGCGGCACCGGGCTGATCTCCCGGTCGAAGCGGCCCTCGTCGCGGGCCCGGGCGGCGAGCCGCTGCGAGCGCAGCCCGTAGGCGTCCAGGTCGGCGCGGGTCAGCCCCTGCCGGGCGGCGATGCGTTCGGCGCCGCCGAACTGCGCCCGCGGCGGGTCGTCGTACGGGTAGTCGGGGGTCTTGTAGTGGCCGGGCCCCTGGTAGAGGTTGGTCCCGACCGGGACCCGGCTCATCGACTCCACCCCGCAGGCGATGCCCACGTCGATCGCGCCGGCGGTGATCAGCGCGGCGATCAGGTGGTTGGCCTGCTGGGCCGAGCCGCACGACGTGTCCACGGTGCTGGCGGCGACCTCGTGGTCGAGTCCGCTGTTGAGCCACGCGTTGCGGGTGACGTTCAGGCTCTGTTCGCCGACCTGGGTGACGCAGCCGCCGATGATCTGGTCGACGTCGCCCGGTTCCATCCGGGCGCGGCGCAGCACCTCGACCTGCACGTGCCGCAGCAGTTCCACGGCCTTCAGGCCGGACAACGCCCCGTCCCGGCGGCCGATCGGGGTGCGGACCGCTTCGACGATCACCGCCTCCGGCATCTGTCCCCCCTTCTCGGCTGTCGGCGCGTGCTGGTGGTGGTCTTCTCAGGCGGGCACGAGCCGTACGCGCAGCTCCTCCAGCCCGCGGAAGGTGCTGCTGTGCCGCCACTCCAGGTCGATCTCGTCGATGTCCGGGTCGGCCAGCTCGACCACCGCGAACCGGTCCACCAGGCGGCGGAAGGCGATCTGCCCCTCGGCGCGGGCGAGCTGGGCGCCGAGGCAGTGGTGCGGGCCCCAGGCGAACGACAGCGGCGTCTCCGGCGGTTCCGCGCCGGCGAAGCGGGCGATGTCGAGGGTGTCCGGGTCGGGGTAGCGGGCCGGGTCCCGGTTGGCCGCGCCGATCAGCGTGATCACGTGTTCGCCGGCGCTCAGCGGGGTGCCGTCGAGGAACGTGGTGTCCTCGACCGCGGCCCGGCCCAGCACGTGCACCGGCGAGTCGTAGCGCAGCAGCTCCTCGATCGCCGAGCGGGTCAGGTCCGGCTCGGCGCGCAGGCGTTCGAGCTGGTCGGGGTTGCGGCACAGGGCGTGGGTGCCGAGGCCGATCAGGTCGGTCATGGTCTGGAACCCGGCGCCGAAGAGCAGCACGATGACCTGGATCAGCTCGTCGAGGCCGAGCCGGTCACCCTCGATCTCGACCTGCCCCAGCGCGGAGGCGAGGTCGTCGCGGGGGTTCTCGCGGCGCTTGCGGACCAGGTCGGTGAAGTATTCCTCCATCTCACCGAGGGCCTGGTCGGAGGCCTTGAGCACCTCTTCGGGTGCGAAGATCTCCAGTCCGGCGGAGGCGGCGCGGGTGAGCCGGCGCAGCAGCGGCCAGTCCTCCGGGGGCACGCCGACCAGCTCGCCGATCACCATCACCGGCAGCGGGAAGCCGAACGAGCCGACGATGTCGACCTCGCCGCCGGCCGGGCCGACCTGGCGGGCGACGTCGTCGAGCAGCGTGTCGACGAAGCCGGCGAGCCGGGGGCGCAGCGTCTCCACCCGCCGGGGGGTGAACACCCGGCTGACCAGCCCGCGCAGCCGGGTGTGTTCCGGCCCGTCGAGGAAGAGCAGCGTGCGGGCGCCCTGCCGGCCGCGGGAGTCGCCCATGCGGGGGCGTTGCGCCGACTTGTCCAGCGCCGGGTTGCGCAGTTGGGCGCGGCACTCGTCGTAGCCGGTGAGCACCCAGCCGACTCCCTGGCCGGGCTGCTCCATCCGGTACTTCGACGCCGCGGCCCGCAGCGCGTGGTAGTGCGGGTAGGGGCTGCTGACGGTCGCCGGGGCCTTCATCAGCAACTCCATCGCGATGATCGAAGGATCAGCGCTCGCCACGGTCTCGGTCATGACACCGAAGCCTAATCGCGTTTCCCGTATCTCGGAAGCACTTGTTTCTCGTATCTTTGGTTGAGCATACTGGCGGGCATGACGTCGGCCCGTACCCGCATGCCGCCGAGATTCGACGCGCGCGACCCGGCCGTGGTCGCCGATCCCTACCCCACCTACGCCGCCCTGCGCGCGGCCGGTCCACTGTGCCGGATGGGACCCGGAAGCTGGGGCGTCACCCGCTACGCCGACGTCGCCCGGCTGGTCCGCGACCCCCGCCTGGGCAGTGAATTCCCGCCCGACTACCACCGGATGTCGGCCGGGGACGGCCCGGCCGGGTCGTTCTTCGGCAGCATCATCCTCTATCGCGACCCGCCCGAACACGGGCGGCTGCGCCGGCTCATGGCCCGGGCGTTCAGCCCCGCCCTGGTCCGCCGGCTGCGCCCCCGGATCGCGGCCATGGTCACCGAACTGCTCGACCCGGCGGCCCGCACCGGCCGGTTCGACGCGGTCTCGGATCTCGCCTTTCCGCTACCGGTGATGGTGGTCTGCGCGCTGATGGGCATCCCGCCGGCCGACCACGAGAAGATCCGGCCGCACGCGCTCGACCTCAGCAAGGCGTTCGCCGCGATCGTGCCCGAGTCCGACCGGCCGGCCGCCGACCGGGCCGTCGAATGGCTGCGCGGCTACCTCGGGGAGATCCTCGACCGGCGCCGCGCCGAACCCGGCGACGACCTGCTGTCCCGGATGCTCACCGCCACCGACGACGACGGCGCGGTGCTCGCCGCCGACGAGATCGTGGACAACGCGGTGTTCGCGTTCTTCGCCGGCTTCGAAACCACCACCAACCTGCTCGCCACCGGGGTCGCCGCGCTGCTGGAGCACCCCGACCAGCAGGCCCTGCTGCGGGCCGAGCCGACGTTGATCCCCCGGGCGGTGGAGGAGTTCCTCCGCTATGACGGCCCGATCCAGGGCGTCGCCCGGCTGGCCCGCGAGGACATCACCGTCGGCGACCGCACCATCCGCGCCGGGCGGGTGCTGATCCTGCTGCTGGGCAGCGCCAACCGCGACCCCGAGCAGTTCGCCGAGCCGGACCGGCTGGACGTCACCCGCGAGGAGAACCCGCACCTGTCCTTCGGCGGCGGCATCCACCACTGCCTCGGCGGCTACCTGGCTCGCGTCGAGGCACAGGTGACGTTCGAGACGCTGCTGCGCCGGTTCCCCACGCTGAGCGCCGCCGGCCCGGCACGCCGGCAGACCGACGGGACGCTGCGCTCGTACGCCAGCGTCCCGGTGGCGGTCGGGCGGTGACGCCCGCCGGCCGGGTCCTGCCGGCGCGGATGGACCCGCTCTCCCCCGAGGTCGTCGCCGACCCCTACCCGACGTACGCGCGGGTGCGCGCCGCCGGCCCGCTGTGCCGCTTCGGCCCGGCGAGCTGGGGTGTCACCCGCCACCGCGACGTGGCCGCCCTGCTGCGCGACCGCCGGCTGAGCAACACCTTCCCGGAGGACGACCCGCAGTTCCGGATGGCGCCGGACCTGTCCCGCGACGTGTTCCGGCGGATCATCCCGACCCGCGACCCCGACGACCACAGCCGGCTGCACCAGCAGATGGTGCGTGCCTTCAGCCCCGGCGTGGCCCGGCGCAGCGCACAGCGCATCGGCGCGATGGTGGACGAACTGCTGGCGCCCGCCTGTGACACCGGCCGCCTCGACGCGGTGGCCGACCTGGCGTTCCCGGTCGCCGCGAGCGTGGTCTGCGAGCTGATCGGACTGCCGGTGGCGCGGACCCGCGCCGAGGTGTGGCCGCGCGCGGCGGCGCTCGGCCGCGCGTTCACCCCGTTCCTGCCCGCCGCCGACCGGCCGGCCGCCGACGCCGCGCTGAGCTGGCTGCGCGGCTACGTGCGTGACGTGCTCGCCGAGCGGCGCGCGGACCCCGACGGCGACCTGCTCGACCGGATGCTCGCCGTGGCCGACCCGGCCGAGGGCGTCGAGGAGGTCGTCGACAACATCGTCTTCCTCTGCTTCACCGGCTACGAGACCACGATGAACATGGTCTGCACCGGCACCGTCGCGCTGGCGCGGCAGCCGGACGAGTGGCGGCGGCTGCGCGCGGACCCGTCGCTGGCCGCCACCGCCGCCGAGGAGTTCGTCCGGTTCGACGCCCCGATCCAGTACACCGCGCGGCTGGCGCTGGAGCCGGTGCCGGTCGGTGACCGGGTGATCCGCCCCGGCCGGTCGGTGTTCCTGCTGCTCGGCTGCGCCAACCACGACGAGGAGGTGTTCGCCGACCCCGGCCGGATCGACATCGGTCGGCGGCCCAACCCGCACGTCGGGTTCGGCGGCGGCGTCCGGGGCTGCCTGGGCGCGGCGCTGGCCCGTATCGAAGGAGCGGTGATCTTCGACCGGCTCGCCCGGCGGCTCGCCGGCGTGGAGCTGGCCGCGACGCCGGAGCGGGAGCCCAGCGCCCTGTTCCGGGCCTACGCGTCGATCCCGCTCGCCGTCACCCCGGCCTGAGCCGGCCTCGCGAGGAGTCGCCAGATGTCCCTGATCGGCCGCCCGGTCCGGCGCACCGAGGACCGTGTCCTGCTCACCACCGGCGGGACGTACGTCGACGACGTCGTCGTGCCCGGCTGCCTGGAACTGGTCTTCGTCCGCTCCGCCGTGGCGCACGGCCGGCTGCGCGGGATCGACACCTCGGCCGCGCGCCGGGCGCCCGGCGTGGTCGCCGTGTTCACCGCCGCAGACGTCGACCTGCCGCCGCTGCCACCCGAGGCCGGCGTGCTCAACCAGAAGATGACCACACCGCTGCTGGCCGACGGCGTGGTCCGGTTCGTCGGCGAACCGGTCGCCGCGGTGGTGGCGACCGGCCGGGCCGAGGCGGTCGACGCCGCCGCGCTGGTCGAGGTCGCCGTCGAGGCGTTGCCGCCGCTTGTCGACCCGCACGAGGCGCTCACCGACGCGCTGGTGCTGCACCCGGAGGCCGGCACCAACATGGTGCTCAAGCTCGGTTTCCGCCGCCCGGCCGGCCGGGCCGAACTGCACGAGGGCGCCGAGGTGGTGATCCGGCAACGGATGACCAACCAGCGGGTCGCGCCGTGCCCCCTGGAGGCGCGGGCCGGGCAGGCCGAGTGGGGCCCGGACGGGCTGCGCTACCGGGCCGGCAGCCAGGCGGTGCACCTGTGGCGGGCGCAGCTCGCGGCGGCGCTGGGCGAGCCGGAGGAACGCGTCCGGGTGGTCAACGGCGACGTCGGTGGGGCGTTCGGCTCCAAGGCGTTCGCCAGCCGCGAGGACGTGCTGCTCGCCTGGGCGGCCCGGCGGCTGGACCGGCCGGTGCGCTGGGCGGAGACCCGCAGCGAGAGCATGGTCGCCGCCGGGCACGGCCGGGCGCAGCAGCAGAGCGCCGAGCTGGGCGGCACCCACGACGGGCGGATCGTGTCGTACGCGCTGGACGTGGTGCAGGACGCCGGCGCCTATCCGCGCATCGGGGCGATCCTGCCGTTCTGGACCAGGACCATGCTGACCGGCCCGTACCGGATCGACCGGGCCCGGTTCTCCTCGGCCAGCGTCACCACGACCACCACGCCTGTGGTGTCCTACCGGGGCGCGGGGCAGCCCGAGGCGGTGGCCGCGCTGGAGCGGATGATCGACCTGTACGCCGCCGAGATCGGCCTGGACCCGGCCGAGGTGCGCCGGCGCAACCTGCTGCCGCCGGAGAGCTTCCCGGTCACCACCGTCACCCGCGCGCGCTACGACAACGGCGACTATCCGGCGGCCCTGCGCCGGGTGCTCGCCGAGGCCGACTATCCGGCGCTGCGCGCCGAGCAGCGGGCCCGCCGGGACCGCGGCGACGTGTGCCAGCTCGGCGTCGGCCTGTCCACGTTCGTCGAACTCACCGGCGCGGACACCCGCAGCGAGTACGCCTCGGCGCGCCTGGGCCCGGACGGTCGGGTGACGGTCCGCTCCGGCACCTGCCCGCACGGTCAGGGGCACGGCACCGCGTGGGCGATGCTCGCCGCCGACGTGCTCGGCGTGCCGGTGCAGCGGGTCGACGTGGTGTTCTCCGACACCGGCGCGGTCCCGGCCGGCGGCGGCACCGGCGGGTCCCGCTCGTTGCAGACCGGCGGGATGGCGGTCCGGGAGGCGGCGCTGGCGCTCGTCGAGCGGGGCCGGGACGCGGCGGCCGGCCGGCTGGGTGTGCCCGGCGAGGCGGTCGAGTTCGCCGACGGCCGGTTCCGCACCACGTCCGGCGGTGACGTTGGCTGGGCCGACCTGGCTGACGGCGACGGCCTGTACGCCGAGGCGACGTTCCAGCCGTCGGCGGCCACCTGCCCGTACGGGGCGCACCTGGCGGTCGTCGAGGTGGACGTGGAGACCGGCCGGGTGACCCTGCTGCGGGTGGTGGCGGTCGACGACGCGGGGGTGCTGCTCAACCCGCTGCTGGCCGAGGGGCAGGTGCACGGCGGATTGGCCCAGGGTGCCGGGCAGGCGCTGGTGGAGGAGGTCCGGTTCGCCCCCGACGGCACGCCGCTGCACGGTGACCTGCACCGCTACGCGGTCGTGGGGGCCGCCGAGCTGCCCTCCTTCGACACGGTGGCGATGCAGACGCCGACGCCGGTGAATCCGCTCGGCGTCAAGGGCCTGGGCGAGTCCGGCGCGGTGGGTCTGCCCCCGGCGGTGCAGAACGCGGTGGTCGACGCCGTGCGCCACCTGGGCGTGCGGCACGTCGACATGCCGCTGACCGCGGAGCGGGTCTGGTCGGCGATCCGGGCCGCGACCGCCTGAGAAGCGAGCGTGCCCGGACCGCGGTGGCCCGGGCACGCTCGACGGTGCTCAGTCGTCGACGACGGAGAGGGCCTGCTTCGGGCACCGGCGGGCGGCCTCGCGTACCCGCTTGCCCAGCGATCCCTCCAGCGGCTGCTCGGTGACGTGCAGCAGGTCGTCCTCACCGACGTCGAACACCTCGGGGGCCTGCCCCACGCACACGGCGTTGCTCTCGCAGCGGGAGTAGTCCACGACCAGTCGCATTGCTCACGCCTCCGTCTTCGGCACGATCTCGAGGATGGGGAACATCATGGTCGGCAGGCTGCGGTTCAGCCGCAGTCCGGCGGCGTCCAGCAGTCGTTCGATGTGCTCGCGGGACCGGGCGCCGCCGCCGACCATGGCCAGCAGCAGCAGGTCGTAGAGGCGGCCGACGTCGAACCGGTCGCCGGGCTCGACCACCGGTTCCAGCACCAGCAGCCGGCTGTCCGGCCGCATCGCCGCCCGCACGGCGCGCAGCAGCCGGACGGCGTTGTCGTCGTCCCAGCCGTAGAGGATGCGCTTGAGCATGTAGGCGTCCGCGCCGGCCGGGACCGTCTCGAAGAAGCTGCCGCCGGTGACCGTGCAACGCTGCGCGACGTCGAGCTTCTGCAGCACCGGCTCGGCCTCGGCGACCACGTGCGGCAGGTCGAACAGGGTGCCCCGCAGGTCCGGGAAGCGGGCCATGATGCCGCCGAGGAAGGCGCCGTTGCCGCCGCCCACGTCGACCATCGTCGCCAGGTCTCCCCACGGGTACGCCGGCAGCGCGGCGCGCAGCTCCAGCCGGGTCGCCGCCTGCTGGGAGGCGTCGAAGCGGGCGCTGTCGCGCGGGTGCGCGGCCATGTAGGACCAGTAGCCCTCCGGGTACACCTGGTCGAAGGCGGCCTCGCCGGTGCGGATGCTGTGGTCGAAGTGCGCCCACGCCTCGATGTCGGGTGCCAGCAGCGGGTAGGCGTCGCGCAGCGACAGCGGGTGGTCGGTGCGCAGCGGCTCGGCCAGCGGGGTGAGGCCGAACACCTCGGGTTCGACCTCGGTGAAGATGCCCTTGCCGGCCAGCGCGCGCAGGGCCCGCAGCAGCGAGGGCGCGTGCGCGCCGGTGGCCTCGGCGAGGTCGTCGACCGGGCGGGGGCCGTCGACGAGCTCGTCGGCGACGCCGAGGTCGGCGACGGCGCGCACGGTGAACGGCACGATGTAGTCGGCCAGTTCGGTCAGTCGGAACACCGACTCGATGTCGATCCGGGGTCGGCTCGGGGCCATCGATTACCTCCTAGGGGGCGGTCGGCCGCGCCCCGGCGGGCCCGGCGGCGATCACGGTGAGCGTGGGGGTGCCGACGACGCGGTCGAGCCGCAGGCCGGCGTCGGAGAGCAGGCCGACAAGTTCCGCCTGGGTGCGGTGCCGGCCGCCGGTGAGCACCAGGGTGTGCACGTCGACGAGCTTCGCGACGTCGAACGCGTCGCCGGTCGGGATGATCGCCTCCAGCAGCAGCAGTCGGCTGTCCGGCCGCATCGCCTCGGCGACGCGGCGCAGGATCGTGGTGGCCTGGGCGTCGTCCCAGCCGGGCAGGATCGTCTTGAGCACGTAGAGGTCGGCGCCGGCCGGCAGCGGGTCGAAGAAGCTGCCGGGCACGATCCGGCAGCGGTCGGTCACCGCCGCGCGGTCGAGCAGCGCCGGCGCGGCGGCCACCACGTGGGGCAGGTCGAGCAGGACGCCGCGTAGCTGCCGGTAGCGGGTGAGCAGCCCGGCGAGGAACGCGCCGTCGCCGCCGCCGACGTCGACCACCTCGCGCGCCCGGTCCCACGGCCACGCCGGCAGCACGGTGCGCAGGTGCAGCTTGGTCAGGCTGGACATCCACCTGTCGACGGCCAGGCTGTCGGCGGGGTGCCGCTGCAGGTGCGTCCAGTAGTCGGCGCCGTGCACGCGCGGGAAGGCGGCCTCGCCGGTGCGCAGGCAGCGGTCGAGCCCGGCCCAGGCGCGCACGTCGGCGGTGAGCAGCGGGTAGGCGTCGCGCAGCGACAGCGGGTGGTCGGTGCGCAGCGGCTCGGCCAGCGGGGTGAGGCCGAACACCTCGGGTTCGACCTCGGTGAAGATGCCCTTGCCGGCCAGCGCGCGCAGGGCCCGCAGCAGCGAGGGCGCGTGCGCGCCGGTGGCCTCGGCCAGCTCGGTGACCGGGCGGGGGCCGCCGGCGAGCTCGTCGGCGACGCCGAGGTCGGCGACGACGCGCACGGTGAACGGCACGATGTAGTCGGCCAGTTCGGTGAGCCGGGTGAGGGCACCGAGATCGGCGCGGGGCCGGGCCACCAGCATCAACCGCCTCCACTATCACGTGTCTTGTATCTCGTGTATGTGCACACTAGCTTGTGTGGGGATCGCTGTCACCGTCGTCTCGGGAGGCGTCGTGCTGGACGGATGTGTGGGCTGGCCCGAGGAACTCGCCGCGCGCTACCGCGCCGAGGGCTACTGGCGCGGCGAGGTGCTCGGTGACCTGGGCCGGGAGCTGGCCCGGTCGGACCCGGACCGGACCGCGCTGGTCGCCGGCGACCAGCGGGTCGGCTACGGCGAACTGGACCGCCGCGCCGACCGGCTCGCCGCCGGCCTGCGTGCGCGCGGCATCGGCCGGCACGACCGGGTCGTCGTCCAACTGCCCAACTCGGTCGAGTTCGTGGTGGTGTGCCTGGCGCTGTTCCGCCTCGGCGCGCTGCCGGTGCTGGCGTTGCCCGCGCACCGGCGCGCCGAGATCGGCCACCTGTGCGCGCACACCGAGGCGGTGGCCTACCTGACCGTCGACCAGACGCAGGGCTTCGACCTGCGCAAGCTGGCCGCCGAGGTGCGCGCCGAGACGCCGTCGCTGCGGGAGGTGTTCGTCGTCGGCGACCCCGGCGAGTTCACCGCCCTGGCGCAGGTCGACGCAGACCCGGTGCCACTGCCCCGCCCGGACCCGGCGGAGGTGGCGTTCTTCCTGCTCTCCGGCGGGTCGACGGGCGTGCCGAAGCTGATCCCGCGCACCCACGACGACTACGCCTACCAGTTGCGCGCGACCGCCGCGGCGATGGGTTTCGGCGCCGACGGGGTCTACCTGGCGGCGCTGCCGGCCGCGCACAACGCGGCGCTGGGCTGCCCGGGCGTGCTCGGCGCGTTGCACGCCGGCGGCACCGCGGTGCTGGCCGGCAGCCCCAGCCCCGACGAGGCGTTCCGGCTGATCGCCCGCGAGAAGGTCACCCTGACCACGCTGATGCCGGCGTTCCTGCCGCTGTGGGCCGACCTCGCGCCGCTGCTCGGTGCCGACCTCTCCGGCCTGGTGGTCGAGGTGGGCGGCGCCAACCTGAGCCCCGAGGTGGCCACCCGGGCGGTAGACGAGCTGGGCATCCGGTTGACCCACTTCTTCGGCATGGCGGAGGGCCCGATCGCGTGCACCCGGCCGGACGACCCGCCGGAGCGCGCCGCGCACACCCAGGGACGGCCGCTGTCGGCCGCCGACGAGTTCCGGGTGGTCGACAGCACCGGGGCGCAGGTGGCCGCCGGCGAGGTGGGCGAGCTGGTCGTCGGCGGCCCGACCACGCTGCGCGGCTACTACCGGGCCGCCGACTACAACGCCCACGCGTTCACCCCGGACGGCCTGCTGCGCACCGGTGACCTGGTCCGGTGGACCCCGACCGGCGAGCTGGTCGTGGTCGGCCGGATCAAGGAGGTGGTGAACCGCGGCGGCGAGAAGGTCCCGGCCGGTGAGGTGGAGGAGCACCTGCTCGCCCACCCCGGCGTCCGCGAGGTGGCGGTGCTCGCGGTGCCCGACCGGGCGCTCGGCGAGAAGACCTGCGCGGTGGTGGTGCCGCACGACGCCGCGCCCACGCTGGGCGAGCTGCGCGAGTTCCTCACCGGGCGGGGCCTGGCCGGGTTCAAGCTGCCCGACCGGCTCCAGGTGCGCGCGGCGCTGCCGTACACCGGGGTGGGCAAGGTGGACAAGCGGGCGCTGAGCGCCGAGCTGACGACCTGAGCAGGTCGGGGCCGCCGGGCGTGCCCGGCGGCCCCGAGCAGTCTCAGCCGGTGAGGTGGTAGAGCCGGTGGAACCGGTCGTCCACCGGCACGATCTGCATGTCGGCGAAGCCGGCGTCGGTGGCGAACCGCCGCACCTGGGCCGGGCGCAGCGCCGTCCCGCTGGCCGACGAGTCCGGCCCGGCCAGGCCCGCCGGCAGGCAGTGCAGCACGCTCGTGGCGTACTGGAACCGCTCCACCTCGTCGCCGGGCGCCACGAAGCGGTGGGCCACCTTGGCGTCGAGCACCAGCACCGCGCCGGACCCGGCGCGCAGCCGGCGGCAGGCCCGCAGCACCGGCACCGGCCGGCTCATCTCGTGCAGCGCGTCGAAGACGCAGACCAGGTCGTAGCCGCCGGCCGGCTCCGCCTCGGCCGCGTCGCGACGGTGGAACCGGACCCGGTCGGCCACCTGAGCCGCGGCGGCGTTCTCCGCCGCCGCGGCCAGCGTCGCCGCGTCCAGGTCGAAGCCGTCGACCTCGGCGAGCGGGTACGCGCGGGCCAGCGCGACGGCCGCCCAGCCGGCCCCGCAGCCCACGTCGGCGATCCGGCTCGGCCCGGCGGAGAGCCGTGCGTGGATCTCCGGCAGGAACGCGGCCAGCCACCCGGGCAGCGCGTGGGTGAACAGCGCCCGGTTGGCGCCGGAATGCCCATGGCGCCAGTCGTCGCCGAACGCCTCGTCCGGCACCCCCGCCCCGGTCCGGTACGCCTCCAGCAGCGCCGGCAGCGCCCCGGCCACCCCGCCCAGCGGCAGCATGGTCAGCGACACCAGCGACAGCGGGCTGTCCGAGGCGAGCAGCACCTCGGCGTGCCCCTCCGGGAGCCGGTAGACCCGCCGCTCCGGCGCCGCGGTGACGTCGTCCACGTCGAGGAAACCGGCCACCGCCTGCTGCTCCAGCCACTCGCGCGCGTACCGGGGAGCGATCCCGGCACGCGCGCACAGCTCCGCGGGGTCGGCCGGGCCCGCCCGCAGCGCCTCGTACAGCCCCAGCCGGGTGCCCAGGTAGCCGGCGAGCAGCTCCTGGGTGTGCAGCATGGCGAGGAACAACCGCAGCGACAGCGCCCGGGCGCGACGCTGCGCCTCGTCGGCCGGCGCACCGGACGCCGCCGGTTCCGGTGCGCGCCCGGTGCGGGTGGTCAACTGGCCATCTCGCCGCGCTCGCGCAGGATGCCGCTCACGTGCTCGACGACCGCGTCGATCGTGACGATCTTGCGGGCCGTCGTCTCGTCGATCGGCGGCAGCTCGAACTCGTCCTCCAGCGTGAACGCCAGCTCCAGCAGGGCCAGCGAGTGGAACCCGAGATCCTCGACCAGCCGCGAGTCACCCGCCCCCTCGATCTGCTCCGGGTTCGGTGCCAGTTCGGTGACGATCGCGGTCACCGACTCGCGGACGTCCTCCTCGGTACGCACCTCGGTCGGGGTCGACCTGGTCGCCTCGGTCATTGCCGCCTCCTGTCCGGACATCCCTCAGGACGCCGTCGTGTGTTCGGTGGTCTGCTGCCGCTGCCCGGTGGTCGGGGTGACCACGGTGCCGGGCAGCCGGTCGTCGACGAACGCCTGCCACATCTGGCGCCGCCGAGGTTTGCCGCTCGAGGTGCGGGCGATCGTGCCGCGCGGGGCGTCCACGATGACCACCTGCGCGCCCTCCGCCCGCCGGCGCAGCTCCTGCGACGCCTGCGCCAGCCATTCGGGGCGCGCCTGCTCGAAGACCGCGACCACGGTCGCCGTCCCGGCCCGGTGGCCCAGCAGGGCGGCCATCCGCTGCGCCGGCACGCCGGGCCGGCAGATCGCCCACTCCAGGTCCTCGGCGAAGACCGCCCGGCCGCGCACCTTCATGCTGTCGCCGAGGCGGCCGAGCACGTGCAACTGGCCCTCGTGCAGGAAGCCGGCGTCGGCGGTGCGCAGCACGCCGCCGCCGAGCGCGGTCTGCGACGCCGACTCGGCCTCGTTGACGTATCCCTGGGCGACCGACGGCCCGCGCACCTCGATCTCGCCGACCACGCCGTCGGGCACCGGCGCGCCGTCGGTGTCCAGGATCCGCACCTGCACCCCGGCCAGCGGCCGTCCGCAGCCGACCACCGGCTGCGTCGGCCCGTCGTCGGCGGGGGCGGGCCCGTCGGGGCCGGCCACCGCCCGCGCGCCCGGGCGTAGCCGGTCCGGGCGCAGGTCGACGGCGGCGTACAGCTCGTCCAGCGGCAGCCCGGTCACCGCCAGGGTCGCCTCGGCCAGCCCGTACGCGGGCAGCAGCGCCCGCGGGTCGAAGCCGTGCGGGACGAGCAGGTCGCAGAACCGGCGTAGCGCGTCGACGTCGATGCGTTCGGCGCCGACGATCACCGCCCGCCAGGCGGAGAAGTCCATCCCGGCCAGCGCGGCCGGGCGCACCCGCCGGGCGATGTACTCCAGCCCGAAGTT
This sequence comes from Micromonospora sp. NPDC050980, assembly GCF_040653835.1. NCBI lineage: Bacteria > Bacillati > Actinomycetota > Actinomycetes > Micromonosporales > Micromonosporaceae > Micromonospora > Micromonospora sp. NPDC050980. The sequence goes on from NZ_JBFAGS010000018.1 coordinate 104,134, forward strand.
CGGCATGGAGGTCAGCCGCGCCCCGTGCCGGCCGAAGCAGCGCAGGTAGCGGGCGGGGTCGCGGACGAACTCCTCGGACGGCATCAGCCACAGGTCGCTGGTGTTGACCACCGGGGTCACCAGGCAGCCGATCAGGCCCATGTCGTGGTGCACCGGCAGCCAGGAGGCGGTCGGGTCGTCGGGAGTCATGGCCAGCCACTGCCGGATCGCCGCGACGTTGGCGGCGAGCGCGGCGTGCGGCACGCGTACGCCCCGGGCGCGTCCACTGGAGCCGGAGGTGAACTGCAGCAGGGCCAGCGGGCCGGGCTCGACGACCGCGCCCCGGGCGTCGCCGCCGGCCTCGACGAGTTCCTCGGCGCCGAGCACCCGGGGCACGCCGGCGGTCGCGGCCAGCGGCCCGATCGTCGCGGTGAGCCGCGGCGCGCAGACCAGCACGCGGGGCGCGGCGGCGCGCAGCAACCCGAGCACGTGCTCGCGGTAGACGTCGCGGTCGCCGAAGGTCAGCGGCGGGGCGATCGGCGAGGGCGCCGCCCCGGCGGCCATCGCGGCGAACAACGTGGCGACGAAGTCCGGTCCGGCCGGCTCGACGACGGACACCACGTCGCCCGGACCCACCCCGCAGGCTCGCAGTCCGGCGAGGATCGCCCGGGTGCGGTCGGCGAGTTCGGCGTAGGAGCGGAAGTCCCAGTCGTCGCCGGCGGCGGCGAAGTGCACACCCCGGTCCGAACGGGGCCGTTCCAGCCAGCTCAGCAACGGTGAGCCCGACGTGGCGTCTGCGGTCATCGGCCCGTCACCTCCTCCCCAGTACATGTATCGGAGATTGATAGCAGATACAAGGCTAAACAAGATACGAGTAAGCCGATAGAGTGCATCCGTGACCAGTACGCTGCCCCGGGTCGACGGACTGCTTCCCGACCTGGCGGAACGGGCGCCGGAGATCGACCGCACCGGCCGGATCCCGGACGACGTCATCGCCGGCCTCGCCGCGGCCGGCTGCCTGCGCATGCTGGTGCCGGCCGAACACGGCGGCGCCGACCTGCCGCTGGTCGAGGCGCTGCGGGTGGTCGAGCAGCTCTCCGTCGCCGACTCGTCCACCGGCTGGCTCATCGGCCAGGTCGGGCTGGCGCACCTGCTGTTCGCCTGCTTCCCCGAGACCGCCCGCCGGGAGATCTACGCGGCCGGCCCGGACGTGCTCGGCGCCGGCGCGGTCGCGCCCAAGGGCCGGGCCGCCCCGGACGGCGCGGGCGGCTGGCAGGTCAACGGCCGGTGGCCGTTCGTCACCGGCGCGCCGCAGGCGAGCTGGATCTACCTGAACTGCCTGGTGCTCGACGGGCGCACCCCGCGCACCCTGCCCAACGGCGCCCCGCTGACCCGGATGGTGCTCTTCCCCGCCGCCGAGCTGGAGCTGGTCGACACCTGGCAGGTGCTCGGCCTGCGCGGCACCGCCAGCCAGGACGTCCGGGCGGCGAACCGGAGCTGCCCGGAGCATCGCGGCTTCAGCCTGGTCGGCGGCGGCGACGAGGTGCACCGCACGGTGTTCCGGATCGCCCAGGCCGGGCTGCTCATCGCCGCGGTCGACCTCGGCATCGCCCAGGGCGCCGTGTCCGACGCCGCCGCCCAGGCCGCCGCCGGCCGCCGGCGCACCTTCAGCACCCGTTCGCTCGCCGACTCCCCCGTCTTCCACGACCGGCTCGGCGAGGCCCACGTGGCGCTGCGCGCGGCCCGCGCGCTGTTGCACGCCGAGGCCGAGAACGCCTGGGCGACCGCCCGCCGGGGCGAGGTGCTCAGCCCGCTGGAGCGGGCCTGCCTGCGGGCCACCGCCGCACAGGTCACCAGCGTCGCCCACCAGGCCGTGCAGGCGGCGTACGCGCTCGCCGGCGCGTCGACCGTGTTCGACGGCTCGCCGCTGCAACGCCGGCTGCGCGACATCAACACCGCGACCCAGCACTTCGTCAACGGCCGCGACAGCTTTGCCACGGTGGGCGCGCTGCTGGCCGGCGCGCCGGTCGACACCACCATGTTCTGACCCCCCCCGGATCGCCCGGCCCGCCGCACCGGTCAGGCCGGCGCGGGCGCCAGCGCCGGCACCCGGGGCGGCACCGGGGCGCCGGCGCCGAAGTAGCGCTCCCGCAGCGTCCGCTGCGCCGGGTCGTACGCGGTGCGGAACAGCCCGCGGCGTTGCAGCTCCGGCACCAGCAGGTCGCAGATGTCGGCGATGCCCTGGGTGGTCGGGCAGGGGATGAGGTTGAAGCCGTCCACGTCGGCGACCTCCATCCACTGCTCCATCCGGTCGGCGACCTGCTCCACGGTGCCGAACAGGGTGACCGGCGCGTTGGTGCGCGGGCGGCGCGCGGTCGCCACCAGGTAGCGCACGTCGCCGACGGTCCAGTCGCGCTCCGGGCCGAGGCGGCGCAGGAAGCCCAGGAAGCTGTGACTGCCCTGCCCGGCGATCTCGCCCACCGGCGTCTCGTCCGGGTACGCGCCCAGGTCGACGTCCATCCAGCCGCACCACTTCGCCAACTGGCCCTCCCCGCTCCACAGCGCCACGTACTCCTCGGCGCGGCGGCGGGCCTCCTGGCGGGTCGGCGCGACCATCACCATGCTGCCCTGCAACGCCTTGACCGACCGCGGGTCGCGCCCGTGCGCGGCGACCAGCGAGCGCAGCCTCGCCACCTGCGGCGCGCCGTCGGCCGGCTCGGCCATGGTCAGGAACACCACCTCGGCGTGCCGGGCCGCGAACGTGAGCCCCCGCCCGGACGCCCCGGCCTGGTAGAGCACCGGCGTACGCTGCGGCGACGGCTCGCACTGGTGCGGCCCCCGCACGTCGAAGAACCGCCCCCGGAGGTCGATCTGGTGGACCCGGTCCGGGTCGGTGAACACGTTCGCGGCGGCGTCGCGCACCACCGCGTCGTCGTCCCAACTGTCCTCCCACAGCCGGCGCGCGACCTCGACGTACTCGTCGGCGCGGTCGTAGCGCTCGTCGTGGTCCAGGTGCTCGCCCAGGCCGTTCGCCGAGGCCGAGCGGAGATACGAGGTGACGATGTTCCAGGCGACCCGGCCGCCGGTGAGGTGGTCCAGCGAGCTGAACACCCGGGCGCACTCGTACGGTGCGTGGTAGGTGGTCGAGTAGGTGACCGCCAGGCCGAGCCGGGAGGTGGTGGCCGCGATGGCCGGCAGCACCAGCAGCGGGTCGATCGACGGAATCTGCACCGCGTGCCGCACCGCGGCCCGCCAACTGCCCTGGTAGACGTCGTAGACGCCGTGCACGTCGGCGAAGAAGAGCGCGTCCAGGCAGGCGGCCTCCAGCTTGCGGCCGAGCTCCACCCAGTAGCCGAGGTCGCGGTAGCCGGTGGCGCTGCGGTCGGCCGGATGCCGCCAGAAGCCCTTGAACTGCGGGGACGGCGAGCACTGGGTGAACAGATTCAGATGCACGTATCAAGCATCTCGCATCGTATCTGGTATGGCAACGGCCGAGCCGATACGGTGTCGTCATGCCCGTGACGCCCCGCATCGACCTCGCCTCGGTCACCCGGCTCACCGAGCTGGCCGACTACATCGTCCCGTTCACCATCCGGGTCATGTGCGACCTCGCCGTCGCCGACCAGCTCACCGACGGCCCGCTGCCGGTGCGCGAGCTGGCCGACCGCGTCGGCGCGCACCCCGGCGCGCTGACCCGCGGCCTGCGCGCCCTGGCCGGGCGCGGCATCTTCACCGAGACCGAGCCGGAGGTCTTCGGGCTCACCCCGCTGGCCGAGCCGCTGCGCAGCGACCACCCGTTCTCGGTACGCGAGTGCTTCCCGCTCATGCCGCCCGACATCTACTCGTGGGCGCGGCTGACCCACAGCATCCGCACCGGGGAGACCGCGTTCGGCCACGTCCACGACGGCGCGCGCTACTACGACCACTTCGCCGACCACCCCTACGAGTGCGTCCGGTTCGAGCGCTCGGCGGAGAGCGTCAACCCGTTCGTGCTGCGCACCGTGCTGCCCGTGCTCGACCTCGCCGACGCCGCGACGCTGGTGGACGTCGGCAGCGGGCACGGCACCTTCACCGCCGGGCTGCTCGCCCGCCACCGGCGGTTGCGCGCCGTCCTGGTCGACCTGCCGCACGTGGTGGCCGAGGCGCCGGCCGTGCTGGCTCGCGCCGGGGTGTCGGACCGGTGCGAGCTCCGCCCCGGCTCGTTCTTCGACCCGCTGCCGGAAGGCGCCGACGTCTACCTGCTCAAGACGATCATCCACGACTGGCCCGACGAACAGGCCGCGCGGATCCTGCGATCGGTACGCGCCGCCGCCCGGCCGGACAGCCGGGTGGTCATCGTCGAGTCGGTCAGCCGGTACGGCAACCACGACGACACCGGCAAGGTGATGGACGTCAAGGCGCTGGCCCTGTTCGGCGGGCACACCCGCACCACCGACGAGTTCCGCGCGCTGCTCGGCGACGCCGGCTTCCACCTCGTGCGCACCACCCCGACCTCGTCGATGTCCGTCCTGGAGGCGGCGCCCACCGCTCATTCCCCGGTGGCCGCCGCGCCGGCCGGCCGGGCCGGTTGAGGAGGACCCGATGCCCCGCCTGGACGGCCGCAACCACATCAACCTCACCGTCGTCGACCTCGACCGCAGCACCGAGTTCTACCAGGCGGTCTTCGAGATGGTGGTGGTCAACGACGTCACCCCGCCCGAGTCCGGGTTCCGGTTCCGCACCCTGGTGCACCCCGGGTCGTTCGCCTCGGTGGTGCTCGGGCGGGCCGAACCGCCCGGCGACCCGAGCGTGCCGGACCGCTTCGACGAGCGCCGCCCCGGCCTGCACCACCTGGCCTACCACGTGCCCGAGCGGGGTGACCTCGACGACTGGGTCACCCACCTCGACGCGCTCGGCGTGACCCACTCCGGCATCACCACCTCCAAACACGAGGCGGGCTCGCAGATCTGGCTACGTGACCCGGACCACATCTGGCTGGAGTTCTACTGGGTCAACCGCGACTTCTTCGTCGACCGGCTGCGGCAGGTGTGGCGGCGCGAGCGCCGCCGCGCCGCCTGACCGGCCGGGCGGGGCGGACCGGGAACCCGGCCCGCCCCGCACCGATCAGGCCGGCAGCTCGTCGGCGCCGCGGGCCACCACCGTGTCGCCGAGCACCAGCAGGTCGATCTCCTTGGCCCGGGTGAACGTGTCCACCGCGTCGGCCGCCGAGTCGACGATCGGGTCACCGGCCAGGTTGAACGACGTGTTGACCACCGCCGGCACGCCGGTGAGCTGCCGGAACTGCTCGATCAGCGCCCAGTAGCCGGGGTTGGTGTCGCGGTGCACCGTCTGCGGGCGCGCCGAGCCGTCCACGTGCGTCACCGCCGGGATCCGCCGCCGGGCGTCCGGGCGCACCGACGCGGCGGCCAGCATGAACCTCGACGGGTCGTCGAGGCGGCCCTCGATCAGCTCGTGCGCGTGCTCGGCGAGCATGCTCGGCGCCACCGGGCGCCACATCTCCCGCCCCTTGACCACGTTGAGCCGCTCCAGGCTGCGCCGGTCGCGCGGGTCGGCGAGCAGGCTGCGGGCGCCCAGCGCGCGTTGCCCGATCTCACCGCGGCCCCGGGCCCAGCCGACGATGCGTCCCCGGGCGATCTCACCGGCCACGAACCGGGCCAGCGCGTCGTCGCCGAGGCGCCGGAACGGCAGGCCGGCCTGGGCGGCGGCGGCCTCCCCCGCCTCCGTCGTGACCGGCCGCCCCCAGTAGGCGTGGTCGATGCGGGTGGGCGTGAACGCCCCGCACTCGCGCGCGGACACCAGCGCGGCGCCCAGCGACACCCCGGCGTCGGTGGGCACCGGCGGCACGTAGACGCGGTCGAACAGCCCGCTGCGGACCAGGACGCCCACCATCGTGCAGTTCATCGCCACGCCGCCGGCCAGCGCCAGCACCGGCGTGTCCACCCGCCGACGCAGCTCGGTGGCCAGCGACAGCACCGCCTCCTCCAACCCCTGCTGGACGGTGGCGGCGAAGTCCGCGTACGCGATCGGCTCCTCCGCCTCGCGCGGCGCGTACGGGAAGAACCCGCCGAATCCCGGGCGCAGCGACTCGGCGACCGCCGGGTAGTAGGCCATCAGCGGGCCGAGCGAGGCGATCCGCCGCGCCGGCACCTGCGCGGCGGGCGCCCGGACCAGCTCGTATCCGCCCGGCACGGCCCGCACCGGCGCGCCCGGGGCGGGCCGCCCGTACGCGGCGAGCCCCATCAACTTCCCGGTGCCCCAGTAGCCAAGGCCGGCCCACTCGGCCGCGGCGTTGTAGTAGAAGCCCAACGACTCCTCGACCGGCCACTCCCGCAGGATCTCCACCTCGCCGTCGGCGAACCGGCCGATCGACGTCGACTGGGTCTCCCCCGCCCCGTCGACGACCAGCACCGCGGCCTCGTCGACGTCGCAACTGAACGCGGCGCTCGCCGCGTGCGCCACGTGATGCGGCACCCAGCGCACCGCCGGCATGACCAGATCCTCCTGGTCGGGAAAGAGCATCGCCCGCAGCCCGTCGGTGGTGAACCGACGGTTGCGGCCCAGCGGGATCTGCCGGAAGTCCCAGCCGATCGCCACGGTGTCCACCTCCGCCGGCCCGATCCCGGCCATCGCCAGGCAGGCGGCCACCGCCTCCGCCGGCGGCTGCCCGACCGCGTGCTTGCGCCGGCTGACCCGCTCCTGCTCCACCAGGGCGCAGAGCGCGCCGTCACGCAGCAGCGCCGCGCTGGAGTCGTGGAAGCCGATGTTCACCCCGAGTACGTAACGTGCCGACATCGTCGGCCTCCCTTCCGGTTGGCGTTCACCCGGCGTGGCGGGCCGCGTCGACGGCGAGCACGGCACGGACGATGTTGTGATAGCCGGTGCAGCGGCACAGGTTTCCCGTCAGCCCGCGCCGCACCTCCTGCTCGGTCAGCGGGCCCGGGTGCTCGGCCAGCAGGCTCACCGCCGCGAGCACCATGCCGGGCGTGCAGAAACCGCACTGCAAGGCGTGGTGCTCCCGGAACGACTCCTGCACCGGGTGCAACCGGTCGCCGTCGGCCAGCCCCTCCACGGTGCCGATCTCGGCGCCGTCGGCCTGTGCGGCGAGCAGCGTGCACGACTTGGCCGACCGGCCGTCCAGCAGCACCGTGCAGGCGCCGCAGGAGGAGGTGTCGCATCCGACGGTGGTGCCGGTCAGTGCCAACTCCTGGCGGATCAGGTGCACCAGCAGGGTGCGGGCCGGCACCTGACGGGTGTGCGGACGGCCGTTGACGGTGACCGTGACCGTGACGGTCGCGGTGCCGGGTCGGGTGTCGACGGTCATCGGCGCTCCTCCACGGGGTCGGCGAGAGCCCGGGCCACCAGCACCCGGCTCAGGTGTCGGCGGTAGTCGGCCGAGCCACGCAGGTCGTCGGCCGGTTCGCAGTCGCGGTCCGCGTACGCCGCCGCGGCGACCGGTCCGGCGCCCTCGGCGAGCGCCCTCTCGACGGCCGTTGCGCGCCGGATCGTCCGGTCCATGCCGGCCAGCGCGATCCGGCCGTCGGCCACCGCGACGGCGACGAGGGACCACTCCAGCGCCGGCCGGGCGAACGTGCGGTAGCTCCACCGGCGTGGGCCGGGCAGCGGCACCCGCACCTCGGTGAGCAGTTCGTCGGGGCGGCACACGGTGACGCCCGGCGCGACGGCCAGCTCGGCGACGGGCACCAGCCGGGTGCCGTCCACGCTGGTCAGGACCGCGGTGGCGGCGAGCGCGACCAGGGCGGTCGGCAGGTCCGCGGCCGGATCGGCCTGGGCCAGCGCGCCACCCACCGTGCCGGCGTGGCGGACCTGCGGGTCGCCGACCGCCGCGGCGGCCGCCGCCAGGATCGGCGCGTGCCGCTCGACGAGCGGGTCGGTGAGCAGCAGGTGGTAGCGGGTCAACGCGCCGATCGCGAGGTGGTCGCCGTGCGCCGTCACGTACGACAGCTCGGTGAGCCGCCCCAGGTCCAGCAGCGTGTCGACGGCGTCGCGGCGCAGCTTCAGCGCCGGCAGCAGGGACTGCCCGCCGGCCAGCGGTCGCAGCAGGTCGCCGTGCTCGCGCCGCAGCCGCAGCGCCTCGGTCAGGTCGCCGGCGCGGCGGTAGCGCAGGTGGGCCGGGATCACGGGCCGGCCGCCGACCAGGTGGGCACCGGGCTGCGATGCGTGGCGCGCAGGATCGTCTCGACGAGCCGGTGGCGGTGGACGAGCAGGTAGAAGTGCCCGCCCGGAAAGGTGTGCAGGGCGAACCGGCCCCGGGTCCGATCCGCCCAGGCGCCCGCCTCCTCGGCGGTCACCTCGCTGTCGTCCGCGCCGACGCACGCCAGCACCGGGGCGCGCAGCGGCACCGGCGGCGCCGGCCGCCACGTCTCGGCGATCCGGTAGTCGGCGCGCAGCACCGGCAGCGCCACCGCCTTCACCCCGTCGTGTTCCAGCGTCTCCCGGCCGGTCCCGCCGAGGCGGCCGGTCTCGGCCCAGAGCGTGTCGTCGTCGGCCAGGTGCACGCGGGTGTCGCGCAGCCGGTCCGGCGCCGGGCGGCCGGAGACCACCAGCGCCCGCAGCCCGCCGCCCGGGCCGTCGAGGCGGCGTGCCGCCTCGTACGCCACCGACGCGCCGAGACTGTGGCCGAACAGCACCACCGGGGTGTCGCCCGGCAGCGCGCGCAGCGCGGAGACGACGCCGTCGGCCAGGCTCGGCAGGTCCGCGGCGAACGGCTCCCCGGTGCGGTCCATCCGGCCCGGGTACTGCACGGCGTGCAGCTCGACGTCGTCGGGCAGGTGCGCCGCCCACGGCCGGTAGAACGCCGCGTTGCCGCCGGCGTGCGGGAAGCAGACCAGACGCAGCGCCGGCCAGCGCAACGGCCGGGGGCAGCGCAGCCAGGTCCGGGCGGCGTTCACCGGCGCGCCCCGATCGGCTCCGGCTCGACCGCCCGGTCGGCGGCCTCGGCCAACGCCGTGACGTCGGCGGGCAGCAGCATCCGCGGCGGCGTGGAGTGCAGCAGCTCGGGCGGCCCGAGCCGGGCCGTGACGTCCTGCCACAGCCGGCACAGGGTCAGGTGGTACTGGCCGTGGCGGACCGGCTTCTCGCCGGCCTGCGCCGCGCGGTGCAGCTCGCCCAGCGCGTGCCCGACGCCGGCCGGCCAGACCCGCTCGAAGACGTCGCGGTAGCTGGGCGCGGTCGGCTCGTCCAGCGGCTGCGCGCTCGGCACGTCCAGGTGGTCCGGCTCGTCGCCGGCCGACGCGGCGAAGTGCGGGCGGCCCACCGCCCGGTCCTGCACCTGCTGCGGGAAGTCGGGCCGCGGACTCCACACCGTCGGACCGTGCGTGCCCAGCAGGGTCAGGTTGCCGGCCTCGGTGCCGATGGTGACCCGGTGCAGCAGGTGCGCGTAGTTGTCCGGGTCCGCCGGGTCCATCTGATTCTGCACCCGCAACGTCAGCGGCACCCCGGCGAGCACCCCGTCGACGCTGCGGAACGGCACGTCCACCGGGGACAGCCGGCGCACCTGCTCGGGCAGCTCCGCCGGGGCCGCCAGCCCCCACGGGCGTACCCCGCCGAGCGCCTGGCCGAGGATGTCCAGCAGCGCGTACGCGACCTGGAAGCCGCACGCCGCGTCGACGTAGCGGGCCGGCCGGCGGGCAAGCAGGGCGCGGGCCGCGGCGACGAACCGGCGCACCGGCGCGGTGTGCACGTAGAACGAGTTGAGGTGGTAGACCACCCCGGACCGGCCGGCGGTGCGCAGGCACTCGACCAGCTCGTCGTGGTGCAGCGGATGCTCCTGCAGCACGTGCAGGCCGCGTGCCATCAACGCCCGGGCCACCTCGCCGCCGGGCCCGCCCAGCAGGCCACCGCGGATCACCACGCAGGCCAGCGGAACGTCCTCGGGCACCTGCGCCACGTCGGTCCACAGCGGCACCCCGTAGTGCCGGGCGCAGGCCACCGAGCGGGCGCTGCCGCCGGCCAGGATCCCGGCCAGCTCGAACGGGAAGTCGGGTTGCCGGAACGCCTGCAGGTAGACCTGGCCGAACTTGGTACCGGCGACGAGCACCCTCGGTTTCACGCCACCCCCTCCTCGATCGGTTCGTACCGGTCCAGCGGTCCGTCCTCGACGTGCAGCGCGGTGACCGCCGGGCTGGCCCGCAGCCGGTCCACCGCCCACCCCGGGTCGACCGCCTCGGCCAGGTGGTGCACGCCGGGCCGTAGATCACCGGCGGCGGCGGCGACCGCGCCGATGGCCACCGCGGCGCCGGTGAGCGCGTTCGCGCCGACCCCGCGACAGGCCAGCACGCGGCTGCCGGTCGGTCCGGCCAGTTCCACGACCAGCACCTGATAGCGGGGCCGGCCGAAGGCGTCCAGCTCGGCCGCCCGGCACAGCGCCCGCGCCGCGTCGGCCAGCCCGTCCGGACCGTCGGTGGCGCGGCGCGCCCCGTCGGCGAGCGCGGCCGGCACCCGGCTGCCGGCGAACGCCGACCACCAGTCCGCCTCGGCGAGGCCGAGCCGCCCGGCCAGCCGCTCCGTCTCGGTGCTCAGGTAGGGCTGCAGCAGCACCGGCTCGTCGAAGAACGGCACCGCCACGCCGGCCCGGGCGGTCAGCGTTCGGCTGCGCCGCGCCCCGTCCCGCCAGGCGGCCAGCGGCTCGCCGTAGCCGCCGTCGCCCACGGCGAGGAAGTCCCGCGCGGCGCCCGGGGTGAACCCGTCCCGCCCGCCGACCCACCCGGCCATCCGCCGGGCGTCCGGCACCTGTCCGGCCAGGTAGGCGGGGAGCAGGCCGGACAGGCCCGGCATCATCCCGGCCGAGACCACCGCGACCCGGTCGGCGGCGCCGGGCAGCGCGGCGACGGCCCGGTACAGCCCGTCGTCACCGGCGGCGTCCACGTAGGCGGCGCCGGCGCGGGCGGCGGCCCGGGCGACCGTGTCGCCGACTGTGACGGCGGGACCGGCGCAGTTGACCACCGTGTGGCAGCCCGCGCAGAAGACGTCCAGGCTGCCCTGGTCGGTGAGGTCCACCGGGCACGCCCGGACCCGAGGGTCGTCGGTCGGCACCCGCCGCGCGTCACGACTGCCCGCGCGCACGGTGTCCACGGTCCACGCCAGCAGGTGCGCCAGCGCGTGCCGGCCCACCCCACCTGTCGCACCCAGCAGCGCGATCGTGCCCGACACGTCAGCCCTCCCCGGCGATCGCGCCGGCCCAGCCGGCCGGGTCGTCCGGCACTCGGGCCACGGCCAGCTCACCGAGGCACACCTCGCGCCACCACGCCACGGCCGCCGGGTCCGGCTCGTCCGGGCAGAGCAGCGTCACGTCCCCGGCGTACGGCGAGCTGGCGTACGCGTCGCCCGGCACCGGGTCGGCGACCACCAGCCCGGTCACGTCCACCCCGGACTCGGTGAGCTGCCGGGCCAGCTCCAGCGCCAGCGCGCCGGCCTCGCCCCGGCCCACCACCGACAGCGGCTCGGCCGTCAGGTGCCCGGCCAGCTCGGCGGCGTAGTCGGCGGCGAGCCGCTGCACCAGTGGCGCCGGGTCCAGGCCGGCGTGACGGTGCAGGCCACCGTCGGCCACGCCCCACACCGCGCCGCCGGCGGCAAGCGGGGCGGGCAGGCCGGCGTACCCGTCGAGCCGGCCGCTGCCGTCGTGCACCAGCACGAACCGGGGCGGGCCGTCGCCGGCGAGCCGGGTCACCTCGATCGCGGCGGCGTCCGCGCCGTCGTCGGGGGCGGGCGAGCCGGTCGAGGCCGCGAGCCGCCCGGCCAGCGCGCCGACGGTCGGATGTTCGAGGATGGTCCGCAGCAGCTCGTCGAAGAAGACCCCGGACGCGGCCGGCACCCGCTCGGCGAGCTGACCGGCGAGTTTCGCGGCGAGCAGCGAGTCACCGCCCGACGCGAAGAAGTCGGCGTCGCGGCTGATCCGGTCGAGGCGCAGCACGTCCGCCCAGACGGCCGCGATCTCCTCCTCCAGGCCGGCGCTCGGCGCGGCGCCGCCCGCCTCCGGGCCGGCGGTCGTGGCGGCCACCAGCCGGCGCACGGCCGCGCGGTCCAGTTTGCCGTTTGCGGTGCGGGGCAGCTCGTCGACCACCTGCAGCACGCTCGGCGCCATGTAGTCGGGCAGCCGCTCGGCCAGGTGCGCCCGCAGCTCGTCCGGCACCACCCGACGCCGGTCCGCCTTGACCCGGGCGGCGATGATCCGCATGCCGAGGCCGGCCATCGGGTCGTCCGGCGCGGGCAGGTCGAGCACCGGCGCGGCGCCCGCCCCGGCGAGCAGGCCGCGCCACTCGTCCGCGTCGAGGAACGTGCGGTCGGTGCCGCGCCGCAGGTCGGCGAAGTCGCCCGACTCGTCGTCGAGGCGCACCAGCAGTTCCAGCGACGTCATGATCTGGTAGTGCTCGCGGGTCATCTCCAGCAGCACCAGGTGCCCGCCGGGGGCGAGGAGGCCGCGCAGCCGGGCCAGGGTGGCCGGCACGTCCCGGGTGGCGTGCAGCACGTCACCGGCGATCACCAGGTCGGCGCTGTTGCCGGCGATGCCCTGCCCGGCCGGGTCGGCGTCGAGGTCGAGCGTGGCGAAGCGCAGGCCCGGCCGGTCGCCGAAACGCTGCCGGCCGGCCTCGACGAAGAACCCGGACAGGTCGGTGTAGAGGTAGTCGACGTCCAGCCCGTCGAGCGCGTCGAGGACGGCCGCCGTGGTGCCGCCCGAGCCGGCGCCGACCTCGACGATCCGCACCGGGGCGGGCAGCCGCTCGACGAGCGCCCGCACCGCCGTCGCGGCGACCGCGTTGGCCCAGCGGTTGAACAGCGCGCCCGTGTAGAGGTTGTCCGACACGGCCAGCTCGCCGGCGGGGAAGAGCAACGCCAGCGGGTCCTCGTCGTCGCGCAGCAGCGCCGGCAGCGCCGCGGCGCTGCCCTGGAAGTAGCGCACCAGCTCCGGCGCCTCCCCCACCTGCGCCGCCCGCCGCGCCGCCGCGTCCCACGCCCGCGCCGCCGGGGACAACGCCCGCACCAGTCGGTACGCGTCGTCGTCGCGCCGCAGCACGCCCGAGTCGGTGAGCGCCCGCAGCCACCGCCGCAGCAGCCGCCGGTGCCGGGGCGCGACGCCGGTCGCCGCGTACACCTCGGCGAGCGGGTGCGGGCGGTCGTCGAGGAACAGACCCGCCGCGCGCAGCGTGTCCAGCATGGCGGCCAGGCCGAGGCGGTCCAGGTCGTGCAGGTACGCCGCGTACCCGTCCAGGTCGGTGCCGGCGACCACGGCGGCGCCGGCGGCGGTGGGACCGGCCGGGTCGACGGACGGGGCCGGACCCGGCTCGACGGCGGCCGGCTGGACCGCGGCGGCCAGTTTGCGCTCCAGCGGACGATCGCCGTCCACCACGGCGACGGCCGCGCCGACCGCGGGATGGGCGAGCAGCGCCGACTCCACCTCGGCCAGCTCGATCCGGTGCCCGCGCACCTTCACCTGGTGGTCGTCCCGGCCGAGGAACTCGATCACCCCGTCGGGGCGGTAGCGGCCCAGGTCGCCGGTGCGGTAGAGCCGCTGGCCGGTTACCGGGTCGGTGACGAACCGCTCGGCGGTGCGCTCGACGTCGCCGAGGTAGCCCAGCGCCAGCCCGGCGCCACCGATGCACAGCTCGCCGGTGACCCAGTCCGGGCGGTCGCGCAGGCCGGCGTCGCGCACGTGCCAGCTCTGGTTGGCCAGCGGAACCCCGTACGGGATGCTGCGCCAGGACCTGTCGACCGCGCCGACCGGGTGGATGATCGACCAGATCGCCGCCTCGGTCGCGCCACCCAGGCTGACCACGGCCAGGCCCGGCACCAGGTGACGGATCTCGTCCGGCAGGGTCACCGGGATCCAGTCGCCGCTGAGCAGCGCCAGCCGCAGCGACGGCGTCCGCACCATCGGCGCGGCGGCGAGGTAGTCGGCGAGCATCTGCAACTGCGCCGGCACCGAGTTCCAGAGCGTCACCTCGTGGCCGGTCACCAGATCCGCCCAGTGGGTGGGGTCGCCGCGCCGCTCGGGATCGGGCAGCACCAGGGCGGCGCCGACCGCGGGCGGGCCGAACAGGTCGTAGACGGACAGGTCGAAGCCGAGGTTGGCCAGCCCGAGGATCCGGTCGTCGGGGGTCACGTCGAAGCGGGTGTTGATGTCGACCACCGTGTTCAGGGCCGCCCGGTGCGTGATCATCACGCCCTTCGGGGTGCCGGTGGAACCCGACGTGTGGATCACGTAGGCCAGGTCGTCCGGGCCGGCCAGGCGCGCCGGCAGGGCCGCCGGCGCGGGACCGTCGCAGTCGTCCACGTCGACGGCGCGAACGCCCTCCGGCCAGGACCCGGCGGCCCGGTCCGCCTCGGTGAGCACGAAGCGCACCGCCGCGCCGGCGAGGATCAGGTCGCGGCGGGCCGGCGGCTGGTTGGTGTCGATCGGCACGTACGCCGCGCCGGCGAGCAGCGCGCCGAACACCGCGACGACCTGACGCCACCCCTTGTCGGCGACCACGGCGACCAGGTCACCGGGGCGGCAGCCGGCCTCGGTGAGCCGGGCGGCCACCGCGCTCGCGCGGCCGGTGAGCTGCCGGTAGGTCAGGCTCGCGTCCGGCGCCACCACGGCGACCCGGTCCGGGGTGCGCAACGCCTGCGCGAGCACGCCCTCGTGCAGCAGCCCGTCGGGCAGCGGCGCGGCGGTGTCGTTGACCTCGGCCCGCCGCCGGGCGCTCGCCGCCGGCAGCGTGACCGGGGCCAGTTCCTCCCACGCCTCGTCGGTGCCGGCGAGCCGGCGCAGCAGCGTCGTGTACGCGGCGAACATCTCGTCGACGACGCCGTCGGGGAAGACGCCCTCCCGCACGTCCCAGTTGGTGGCCAGGCTACCGGAGCGTTCGATGTTCTGGCAGTCGATCCACACCTGCGGCGTCTGGCTGATGCCGTAGCCCAGCTCGCCGAAGCCCTCGACGCCGGTGTCGCCGCCCAGCCCGATCGCGCTGGTGAACACCACCGGCATGAGCGCGGCGTCGGGTCCCCGCCGCCGGGCCACCTCGCGCAGCACGTCGACACCGGAGAACCGGCGGTGGTCCAGGTCGGACCAGAGCTGGGCCTGCAGGCGCTTGGCCCGCTCCTGCACCGGCGCGTCCGGGTCCTGCTCGACGGCGAGCAGGCTGACCGAGGTGAAGTCGCCGACGATCCGGTCCACCTGCGGGTGCGTCGGCGTGCGGTCGAGCAGGGTGACGTCGACGCTGAACCGGGGGTGGGTGCTCCACGCGGCGATCACCTCGGCGTACGCGGCGAGCACCGCGCCGGACGGGGTGATCCCGTGCCGGCCGGCGCGCTGCCGCAGCCCGGCCCACTCGGACGGGTCGAGCCGCAGGTCGAGGCGGCGGAACCGGGGCGGGGCGGCGAGCGCGTCGGGGCGCAGCGGCAGCTCCGGCGCGGGGGGCAGGTCGTCGAGGCGGGCCAGCCACCAGTCCCGGTCGGCGTCGCGGCGGGGTCCGTCGCGCAGCGGCGCGGTGGCCAGCAGATGGTCCCGGAAGGTCAGCTCCAGGTCGTCGCCGGGCGGGTCACCGGCGTAGCGACGGCCCAGCTCGTCGAGGAGCAGGTTGATGCTGACGAAGTCGCAGACCAGGAAGTCGATCGAGAAGTGCAGCACGCTGCGCCCCGGGGCGCGGGTCACCGTCAACGTGAACAGCGGCCACCGCTGCGGGTCGTAGCGCCGGTGGTCCAGCTCCGCGCGGGTGCCGGCGACCGCGTCGGCGAAGCCGGCCGGGTCGACGTCGCGGACCTCGATCCGGTACGGCGGGACGTCGGGGCGTACCTGCTGGGAGCCGTCGCGGTTGACCACGGCCCGGAGCATGTCGTGCCGGGCGACCACGTCGCGCCAGGCGTGTTCGAGCCGGTCGACGTCGAGGTCGGTGAAGGCCAGTTCGCCGTAGCCGTGGCAGCCGACGCCGCCGTAGGCGAACGTCTCGCCGCGCCCGAGCAGGTAGGCGCTCTGCACGTCGGTGAGCGGGAACGGCTCGTGCCGCTGCTCGGGGTGCGGCACGGCGGCCGGGACGGCGGCGTCGCGCAGCGCGGCCAGCACCTCCTCCCGGTGCTGGCGCAGCGCGGCCCGCCGCTGGTCGGTGAGGACGCCGGCCGGGGCGCGGAAGCGGAGCTGGCCGTCCTCCTCCCAGAGTCGGACACCGAGATCCGCCAGTTCGGCGATCAGGTCCTGCCCGTTCATATCGCCCCTTCCTCGTACGCGCCGGCGGCGTCCTGCACGGCGGTGGCCAGGTCCGCGATGGTGGGTCGGTCGAACAGCCCGCGCATCGGCAGGTCGACGTCGTAGCGCTCGCGCAGCACGGCCAGCAGGCGGGTGGCGAGCAGGCTGTCCCCGCCGAGGCTGAAGAAGTTGCGGGTGCGGCCGGGCGTCGGGCACCGCAGCAACTCGGCCCAGAGCGCGCCGAGTTCGGTTTCCAGCCCGGGTCGGGGCGGCTCGTCGGGTGGCGCGCCGTCGCCGGCGGCGAGCAGCCGGGCCACCGCACCCCGGTCGATCTTGCCGTTGTCGCTCAGCGGGAGCTGGTCGAGGACGGTGATGTGCTCGGGGATCATGTAGGCGGGTAGGCGTTGGGTGAGGTGGGTGTGCAGGTCGTCGGTGTCGACGTCGTGGTGGACCGTGACGGCGGCGGCGAGGCGGCGGGTGGCGGTGCCGACGGCGACGGTGACGGCGTCGCGGACGGCGGGGTGGTGCA